>VBGU01000046.1:0-2215 GCA_005881085.1 Chloroflexota bacterium
CGGTCGGGAGCGCGGAATGAGCATCAAGGGAAACTCGATCCTCATCCGTCCCGTGATCACCGAGCGCTCGATGAGCCAGACGAACGGCGGGCGGTACACATTCCAGGTCGCGAAGAGCGCGACGAAACGTGACATCGCCGATGCGGTCGCGGATTCGTTCAAGGTCGACGTGGTGGCCGTGAACGTCATTCACGTGCCCGGCAAGGCGCGCCGGCTCGGACGGCGCATCGGGCACCGGCCCGATTGGAAGAAGGCCATCGTCACGCTCGGCGAGGGCCAGCGCATCGAGAAGTACTTCGTGGAAGGGGTCTAGGAGAGTGCCGCTGAAGCAATACAAGGCGACATCGCCGGTGCGGCGCTTCCGCCAATCCGCCTCGTTCGAGGAGCTGACGAAGGGCAAGAAGCCCGAGCGCAGCCTCACCGAGCGCAAGCTCCGCCACGCCGGTCGCAACGCGCAGGGCCGCGTGACCACGCGCCACCGCGGCGGCGGCGAGAAACGGAATTACCGGATCGTCGACTTCAAGCGCAACAAGGACGGGATTCCCGCGAAGGTGACGGCGATCGAGTACGACCCGAACCGCTCGGCGCGTCTCGCGCTGATCGTGTATCGCGACGGCGAGAAGCGCTACATCATCGCGCCGAACGATCTGCGCGTTGGCGACCCCGTGATCTCCGGACCTGACGCGGAGGCGCGCGTCGGCAACTGCCTGCCGCTCGAGCACATCCCGACCGGCACTCAGATCCACGGCATCGAGCTCCAGCCCGGCCGCGGTGCGCAGCTCGTGCGCGCCGCCGGCGGTGCGGCGCAGCTCGTCGCGAAGGAAGGCGAATACGCGCAGATCCGCCTGCCGTCGGGCGGCATCCGCGTCGTCCACGTCCGCTGCCGCGCGACGATCGGGCAGATCGGCAACGTCGAGCATGAGAACCAGAAGGTCGGCGGCGCCGGCCACAAGCGCCACATGGGTTGGCGTCCAGCTGTACGCGGGGTCGTGATGTCTCCGCGCGATCACCCCCACGGCGGCGGCGAAGCCAAGTCGCCCGTGGGTGGCCAGGCACAGACCCCATGGGGCAAGCCGGCCATGGGTCTTAAGACCCGTAATAACCCGCGCACCGATCGCTTCGTGACCGAGCGGCCGCCGAAGAGGAAGTCCAAATAATGAAGCGAGCGAGGAGCGGCTTTGCCGTGACGAGCGAGTCAGTCCGCCTGGGGCGTGTCTCCCGGCGAAGCCGGAGATTGAGCAAATGAGCAGATCTGTAAAGAAGGGGCCTTTCGTCGAGAAGTCCCTCAAAGAGAAGATCGAGATCCTGAACTCGCTCAACGAGAAGAAGGTCGTAAAGACCTGGTCGCGCCCGTCGACGATCCTGCCGATCATGGTCGGCCACACCATCGCCGTCCACGACGGCCGCCGTCACGTGCCGGTCTTCATCACCGAGAACATGGTCGGCCACCGGCTCGGCGAGTTCGCGGCGACGCGGAGCTTCCGCGGACACGGTCGCGCGATCGCGGCGGCCGAGGCGGCCAGCGGCACCGTAGCGCACGGCGCGGGAGCGCCTGCTGGCGCCGGGACGCCCGAGCGCGCCACAAATGTGCGGGCGGGTGCTTGAGGTGGAAGTGAAGGCGTCAGCCCGTTATCTGCGGCTCTCCCCGAGGAAGGCGCGTCTCGTGACCGACCTCATCAAGGGCAAGAGCGCGGAGGAGGCCATCTCCATACTCGAGAACCTTCCGAAGTCGACGGCCCTGCCGCTCGGTCGCGTGGTGCGGTCGGCGATCGCCAACGCGGAGAACAACTTCAATCTGACGCTCGAGAATCTGTACGTGAAGAACGCAATCGCGAACGAGGGCCCACGCATGAAGCGCGTGTGGTACCGCGGTCGCGGTCGTCGCGATCTCAAGGTGCACCGCATGGCGCATCTCGAGGTCGTGCTCGACGAGAGGGGAAGCTAGCCCGTGGGCCAGAAGACACATCCGATCGGGTTCCGCCTCGGTTTCACGAAGACGTGGAACGCGAAGTGGTTCGCCAACAAGAAGAACTACCCGGTGCTCCTCAAGGAGGACATCGGGATCCGCAACGCGATCCGCGGACGGCTCCGTGATGCGGCGATCGCTCGCATCGACATCGAGCGCTCGGCCAACCAGGTCACCGTCACGATCCAGACGGCCAAACCCGGCGTGGTCATCGGAAAAGGCGGCGCGAAGGTAGAGGAGCTCCGCCAG
>VBGU01000046.1:2290-15228 GCA_005881085.1 Chloroflexota bacterium
CATCGCGGAGAACGTGGCGCAGCAGCTCGAGCGGCGCGTGTCCTTCCGAAAAGTGCTGAAGCAGACTGTGCAGCGGTCGATGAAGTCCGGCGCGAAGGGCGTTCGCGTCGCGGTCTCGGGCCGCCTGGGCGGCGCCGAGATGAGCCGGCGCGAGTGGGAGCGCGAGGGCCGTGTACCCCTGCACACCCTTCGCGGAGATATCGAGTTCGGTCGCGCCACGGCGAAGACGACGTACGGCACGATCGGCGTGAAGGCGTGGGTCTACAAGGGTGAGATCGAGCCCGCTCCGCGCCAGGTCACGCAAACGAGCGCGCCCGCCGCAGCGGTGCAGCGTCCGCCGGCTCCGCCGGCCCCGGCTCCGGCGCCGGTACCCCAGCCGGCGAGGGTGAGCTAGATGCTGCAACCCAAGCGGCTCAAGCACCGCAAGTTCCAGCGTGGCCGGATGAAGGGCGCGGCGCAGCGTGGCAACCGGATCACGAAGGGCGACTTCGCGCTCAAGGCGATGGAGCCGTGCTGGATGACCGCGCGCCAGATCGAGGCCGCGCGACGCGCGGTGACGCACCACTTCAAGCGCGGTGGCGCGGTCTGGATCAACGTGTTCCCCGACAAGCCCGTGACCAAGAAGCCCGCCGAAGTGCGGATGGGCTCAGGTAAGGGTGCGCCCGACCACTGGGTCGCGGTCGTGCGACCGGGGCGCGTCATCCTCGAGGTCGGCGGCGTCAGCCGCGCGCTCGCGAAAGAGGCGCTGCGGCTCGCTGCCTACAAGCTTCCGATCAAGACGCAATTCATCGCGAGAGAGGAGGCTGGGGCGGATGAAGGACATGCGGCGGCTGTCTGATAACGAGGTCGCGGATCAGCTGCGCGGTGCGCGTGAGGAGCTCTTCGACGCGAAGTTCAAGCTCGCCACGCGACAGCTCAAGAACTTCCGCACCATGCCGCAGGCGCGGCGCAAGATCGCGCGCCTCCTCACCGTGATGCGCGAACGAACGACTGAGAGTGAGACTAATGGCTGAGAAGCGATCGGGGGGCTCTGCCCCCCGGCCCCCGAAAGAGACCACGAAGACGACGACGACGCGCGCGAAAGCGCCGGCGAAGGCCGCCACGACTCGTGCGGCGGCAGCGAAGGCGCCGGCCAAAGCGCCCGCGAAAGCGGCGGTGGCCGCGCGCCCGGTCGGAAAGCGCACTGTCGCCCGTAAGCGGGTGGCGCCCGCCGCGGCGGCACCGGGCCAGAAAGAGCAGTTCACCTGGCGCCGCTTCCGTCGTAAGACGAAGGTCGGCGTCGTTGTATCCGCGAAGATGGCCAAGACGATCGTCGTCGAGGTCGGTCGTTTCCGGGAGCACCCGCTCTACAAGAAGATGATCCGTCTCCGCAAGCGCTTCGCGGCGCACGACGAGGCGGGCGAGGCCAAGGCGGGCGACCTCGTGCGCATCCAGGAGAGCCGGCCCTTCAGCGCGACGAAGCGCTGGCGGCTCGTCGAGGTCATCTCGCGCGCCGGTGAGGCCGGCGCGGCCGCACCGCGCGTCGCCGACATCTCGAAGGCGCTCGAAGAGCAAGAAGGCGTGACCGACATCCTCACACCCGAGCGCGCGGGCGACGAGCAGGAGACAGAGGAGAACGCGGAAGAGTGATCCGGCCGTACACGCGGGTCCGTTGCGCCGACAACACCGGAGCGCGCGAGCTCTCGGTGATCCGTGTGCTGGCTTCGTCCACTGGGACGACCGCCGAGATCGGTGACGTCTTCATCGCCGCCGTGAAGAACGCGATCCCGAACTCCGGAGTGAAGAAAGGCGAGGTCGTGCGCGCGGTCGTCGTCCGCCAGACCAAGGAGTACCGCCGTACAGACGGGTCGTACATCCGCTTCGACGACAACGCGGCCGTCCTCTTGAATCCCCAGAACCAGCCGCGCGGGACGCGGATCTTCGGGCCGGTCGCGCGTGAGCTTCGCGAGCGCAACTTCATGAAGATCGTCTCGCTCGCGCCGGAGGTCCTCTAAATGGCGGGCATGCGCCTTCGCAAGGGTGACGAGGTCATGGTGATCGCGGGCAAGGACCGCGGGAAGCGCGGCCGCGTCCAGGAAGTACGGCCCCGCGACCTGACCGTGATCGTCGCCGGGCTGAACATCGCCAAGCACCACACCAAGGCGAACCCTGCCAAGAATCAGAAGGGCGGGATCATCGAGCAGCCCATGCCGCTCGGGCTCGGGAAGGTCATGGTCATCTGCCCGCACTGCGGAAAGCCCACCCGCGTCGCACACCGGTCCGACGAAGAGACCAAGGAGCGGGTGTGCAAGCGGTGTGGCGAAGCGATCGTCGTTGAGGAGCCGAAGTGACGGCGGTACTCAAGGAGCGCTACGACACGGCCGTTCGCGACGAGCTGCGCAAGCAGTTCAGCTACGGCAACGTCATGCAGATCCCGAAGGTCGAGAAGATCGTCCTCAACATCGGCATGGGTGAGGCCATCGGCAACGCCAAGGCGATGGACGCGGCGGCCGGCGACCTCGCGAAGATCACCGGACAGCGGCCGATCGTCACGAAGTCCAAGAAAGCGATCTCGAACTTCCGGCTCCGTATCGGCATGCCGATCGGCCTCAAGGTGACGCTTCGCGGGGAGCGCATGTGGCACTTCCTCGAGAAGCTCGTCACGGTCGCGCTCCCGCGCATCCGCGACTTCCAGGGCGTTCCCGACAAGAGCTTCGACGGGCGCGGTAACTACTCGCTCGGTCTCAAGGAGCAGCTCGTCTTCCCGGAGATCGAGTACGACAAGATCGACCGCCTCCGCGGCATGGAGATCACGATCTGCACGACGGCGAGGACGGACGAAGAGGCGCGCGCGCTGCTGCGCAGCCTTGGGATGCCGTTCCGTACTGCGTCTTAAGAGGTACAGAAGATGGCAAAGAAAAGCCTCATCCTGAAACAGCAGCGCACCCCGAAGTTCAAGGTGCGCAGCCACAGCCGGTGCCAGGTGTGCGGGCGTCCACGCGGCTACCTGCGGAAGTTCGGCCTTTGCCGGATCTGCTTCCGCGAGCGCGCGCTGATCGGCGAGCTTCCGGGCGTCACGAAGTCGAGCTGGTAGCAGGGGGTTTGATGTTGACCGAAGAGATGACGGCGTTGCGCGAACAGGCACCGGAGACCGCGGATCGGTCCGAGCGGCCGGCGCGCAAGCCCGCCACGCCGAAGAAGGTGCGACCGAAGGGCATCGGGATGCCCAATGATCCGGTCGCCGACCTCCTCACGCGCGTCCGCAACGCGGCGGGCGCGCGCCACGAGACCGTGTCCATCCCGACGAGCCGGATGAAGGCCGAGGTCGCCCGCATCCTGCGCGACGAGGGCTACATCTCGGGGATCGAACAGCCCAACGCGCGCGAGCTCGTGCTGCGGATGAAGTACATCGGCAAGCTTCCCGCGGTCGCCGGTCTGCGCCGCATCTCGAAGCCAGGGCTTCGCGTCTACGCGCGGAAGGACGAGATGCCGCGCGTGCTCGGCGGTCTCGGCATCGCCATCGTCTCGACCTCGTCCGGCCTCATGACCGGCCGCGAAGCGGAGCGCAAGGGCCTCGGCGGCGAGGTCCTGGCATATGTCTGGTAACCGAGCGACGAGCGGCTTTGCCGTGAGGAGCGAGTCGTCCGGCCGTGAGCGTGTCTGTTCGGCGAAGCCGACAGATTGGTCAGGTTTGGTAGGTAGGGCATGAGCAGGATCGGACGACTCCCGGTGGCCATCCCGAGCGGGGTCGACATCAAGATCGATGGTCAGACCGTGAACGTGAAAGGCCCCAAGGGCCAGCTCACGCGCACGTTCCACGAGAACATGAAGATCGAGCGCGAGGATGGAAAGATCGCGGTGCAGCGGGCGGACGACTCGCAGCAGAACCGCGCGCTCCACGGTCTCACCCGGACGCTGCTCGCGAACATGGTCACCGGCGTGACGACCGGATTCGCCAAGGACCTCGAGATCAGCGGTACCGGATACCGCGCGGTGCTCCAGGGCAAGAAGCTCACGCTCGCCCTCGGTTTCTCGCATCCGATCGAGATCGACCCGCCCGCCGGCGTCACGTTCACGGTCGAGACGCCGCAGAAGCTCAAGGTCTCAGGTATCGACAAAGAGGCGGTCGGCGAGGTCGCGGCGAAGATCCGCCGGCTCCGCGAGCCGGACCCGTACAAGGCGAAGGGCGTGAAGTACGCGGGCGAATACATCCGCCGCAAGGCGGGCAAGGCCGGCAAGGTCGGGGCTGCGAAGGTCTAGATGGCAAAGCAGACGAGACTCCAGAGCAGAACTCGCCGCCACTCGCGCGTGCGCGAGAAGGTGCGCGGAAGCGCCGGCCGTCCGCGTCTTGCCGTCTTCCGTTCGATCACGCATATCTACGCGCAGCTCATCGACGACGACTCGGGCAAGACGCTCGTCGCCGCGTCGAGCGTCGACGCGAAAGACGGCAAGGGCAGCAAGAGCGAGCGGGCGAAGACGGTCGGCGCGATGCTCGGCGAGAAGGCGAAGGCCAAGGGCATCGCCGAGGCGGTCTTCGATCGTGGCGGCTACCGCTATCACGGGAGAGTCAAAGCGCTCGGCGACGCGGCCCGAAGCGCGGGGTTGAGGTTCTAATGGCAAAGATCGATCCAAACCGTCTCGAGCTGACCGAGCGCGTGGTCCAGATAAACCGCGTGTCGAAGGTCGTGAAGGGCGGTCGGCGCTTCTCCTTCTCCGCGATCGTTGTCGTTGGCGACGGCCGCGGCCATGTCGGCGCGGGCCTGGGTAAGGCCGACGAGGTCCCGGGCGCCATCAACAAGGGCCGCGAGGACGCGAAGAAGCACGTGATGCTCGTGCCGCTCGTCGATCGCACGATCCCGCATCAGGTCGTCGCCGACTTCGGCGCGGCGCGGGTCGTGCTGCGCCCGGCGTCGAAGGGCACCGGCGTCATCGCCGGCGGGTCGGTCCGGGCGGTCGTCGAGTCGGCCGGGATCAGCGACATCCTCTCGAAGTCACTCGGAAGCACCAACCCCGTGAACGTGGTCAGGGCGACGATCAAGGCGCTCTCCCTGCTGCGCTCCGCCGAGACGGTGCGCCAGATGCGTGGCCTGCCGCCGCGCGAGGCCCGTCAGCCGCGCGAGGCGGCGTCGTGACGCGTCTTATGATCCGCCAGCACAAGAGCGCGATCGGCGAGAAGAAGGGCGCGAAGCAAACGCTGTCCGCGCTCGGCCTTCGGCGTCCCGGCCACGTCGTATCGCACGACGACTCGCCGGCGCTTCGCGGAATGCTCCGCCGCGTCGCTCACCTCATCCATGTGAGCGATGAGAAGGAGGAGGGCGATGCGCCAGCACGAGCTCGTTAAGCCCCGCGGCTCGCGTAAGCTGCCCCGCCGTCTCGGGCGCGGCACATCGCAGGGCCAGGGCAAGACCGCGGGCCGTGGAACGAAGGGCCAGCTCGCGCGCAACGGTCCTGGGATTCCGGGCTGGTTCGAGGGCGGTCAGACGCCGCTGCACATGCGCGTCCCGAAGCTTCGCGGCTTCAAGAACCGCTTCCGGAAGACCTTCGTCGCCGTGAACGTCGGACGCCTCGCTGACTACGCCGCCGAGGGAAAGGTCTCTCCCGATACCCTCGCGGCGAAGGGCCTTATCGAGAAGGATGCCCGCATCAAGGTGCTGGGCGACGGTGACATCGGCACGAAGCTCGAAGTCCACGCGCATTCGGTGTCCGCGACGGCGCGCCAGAAGATCGAGTCCGCCGGCGGCTCCATCGTCATCATCGTCGCGAGCGTCTAGCGCGTATGGGTATGTTCCAGGCGCTCATCGACGCGCTCCGCACCCCGGATCTCCGGAACAAGATCCTCTTCACACTCGGAATGATCCTGGTCTTCCGATTTCTCGCGCACGTCCCGCTACCCGGGGTGAACCAGGACCAGCTGAACGCGCTCCTTCAGAACAACCAGTTGATCAACCTGCTCGACCTCTTCTCGGGCGGTGGTCTCGCTCGGTTCTCGATCGTCGCGCTCGGCGTGAACCCCTACATCAACGCGTCGATCATCATGACGCTCCTCAACCAGACCATCCCGGCCCTCGAGCGCCTGTCCAAGGAAGGCGAGTACGGCCGCAACAAGATCAACCAGTACACGCGCGTCCTCACCGTTCCCCTTGCGCTCCTGCAGGGCATCGGCGTCGCCGTCTTCATGCAGCGCCAGGGAGTGCTGAGCGCGTTCGGGCCGAACGACCTCGCGCCGACCATCTCGATCCTCGCGTCGCTCACGGCGGGCACGATCATCCTGATGTGGCTCGGTGAGCTCATCAGCGAGCGCGGCATTGGGAACGGCATCAGCTTCATCATCTTCGCGGGCATCGTCGGCCGGCTCCCGAACACGGTGGAGCAGACCCTCCAGGTGCAGCAGAACGCGCTCGCGCTCGGCTCGATCGCCGTGATCGCGGTCCTCGTGATCGCCGCGATCATCTTCATCCAGGAAGGCCAGCGGCGGATCCCGGTGCAGTACGCCAAGCGCGTCCGCGGCACGCGGATGTACTCCGGCGGCAGCACCTTCATCCCGCTCCGCGTGAACAGCGCCGGCGTGATCCCGATCATCTTCGCGATTTCGATCCTGCTGCTGCCGAGCCAGATCGCGCAGTACTTCACGACGAGCGACACCGAGTGGCTGCGCAATCTCTCGACCGCGATCGTGGCGTTCTTCCAGAATCCGATCTTCTACAACCTGACGTA
Source organism: Chloroflexota bacterium (assembly GCA_005881085.1). Classification (GTDB taxonomy): domain Bacteria; phylum Chloroflexota; class Limnocylindria; order P2-11E; family P2-11E; genus 3-1-20CM-2-70-9. The sequence goes on from VBGU01000046.1 coordinate 8,984, forward strand.
CTTCGTGCTCGTCGTCGCGTTCACGTTCTTCTACACGGCGTTCACGTTCGTGCCGAACGATGTCGCGGACAACATCAAGCGATACGGCGGGTTCATTCCCGGCATCCGGCCGGGACGCCCGACGGCCGAGTTCCTCTCGCGAGTCGTCACGCGTATCACGATCGCGGGTGCGCTCTTCCTCGGCTTCGTCGCGGTCATGCCGACGCTCATCGGTGACATCACGTCGGTCCAAACGCTCCGGCTCGGCGGCACGAGCATCCTCATCGTCGTCGGCGTCGTCGTGGAGACTATGAAGCAGCTCGAGGCGCAGCTGCTGCAGCGAAGCTATGAGGGATTCATCCGTTAGTGACGGAGAGCGTGTCCGCCCCTGACACCTCAGGCATCCGAAGCACCGATGGCGATCTCATCATCATGGGTCCGCCCGGGGTGGGGAAGGGCACGCAGGCGAAGGCGCTCGCCCAAGAGAACGGGTGGGTCCAACTCTCGACCGGCGAGGTGTTCCGCGACCACATCCGCCGGCAGACCGACCTCGGGAGTCGTGTGAAGGGTTACCTCGAGCGCGGGGAGTACGTTCCCGACGACGTGACGATCCGCATGGTGCGCGCCAAGCTCGAAGATATCTCGCCGTCGACGCGAGTCCTGTTCGATGGGTTCCCCCGAACGGTCGCGCAGGCCGAGGCCCTGGACCGGCTTTCCGACGAGATGGGCCGTCAGGTCGGCGCGGTGCTCCTCCTCGACGCGCCACGCGAAGCGCTCCTCGCGCGCCTGAACGGCCGGGCGACCGCCGAACACCGCGCCGACGACACTCCCGAGATCATCGCCAATCGCCTCGAGGTCTATGAGGAGCAGACCCGTCCGGTCATCTCGTACTACGAGGATCGCGGGCTCGTGAAGCGCGTGAGCGCCGTCGGCAGCGTCCCGGAAATTACGGCACGGCTTCGCGAGGCAGCCGAGTGATCACGCTGAAGACGCCGGCGCAGATGGCGAAGATGCGCGAGGCCGGTCTCGTGGTGGCGGCAATGCTCGACGGCTGCCGCGCCGCGGTGCGCCCGGGGGTCGCGACGGCGGAACTCGACCGCGTCGCAGCCGAGGTCCTCCGGAAGGCCGGCGCCAAAAGCTCGTTCCTCGGCTACAGCACGCCGCCCTATCCCGCGACCATCTGCACCTCGGTGAATTACGAGATCGTCCACGGCATCCCCTCGCCCAAGCGCAAGCTCCGCGAAGGCGACATCGTCGGGATCGACGCGGGCGCGATCGTCGACGGCTGGCACGCCGACGCCGCTATCACCGTCCCCGTCGGGAGGGTCTCGCGCGATGCGGCGCGCCTCATCGAGGTCACCGAGGAGGCCCTTCGCATCGGCATCGCCTCCGCCAGGGTGGGCGCGCGTATCGGCGACATCGGCGCCGCCGTCGAGGAGTTCGTCCGCGGTCAGGGGTTCAGCGTGGTCCACAACTACGTGGGGCACGGGATCGGTCGCGCCATGCACGAGGACCCCCAGGTCCCGAACTACCGGCCCACGACGGGTCAGCCCAACCCGCCGATCAGCGAAGGTCTCTGCATCGCGATCGAGCCGATGGTCAACATCGGGGGCCCGGAGACTCGGACGCTCGCCGACCAATGGACCGTCGTGACCGCAGACCGGAGCCTTTCGGCGCACTTCGAGCACACCCTGGCCTGCACCGCCGCTGGGCCGGTGGTGCTGACCCGCGCCGGCGAGGGCGCCGCGGTGGCGGCCTGACAGCGATGATTGAAAGGAACTGGCCGGTCTTGGTACACTGTTACCTCCCGTGGGCCAATGCCGCGGGTCAGCCTGTGTCTGGAGAAGATGGCGAGTAAACCGAGCAACAAAGAGGTCATCGAGGTGGAAGGGACGGTCGCAGAAGCCCTTCCGAATGCGATGTTCAAGGTCGAGCTCCAGAACGGACATGCGGTCTTGGCACACATCAGCGGCAAGATGCGGATGAACTTCATCCGGGTCGTGCCGGGCGACAAGGTCCTCGTGGAGCTGTCGCCGTACGACCTGAAACGGGGACGTATTACAAGGCGAGTGAGGTATTAGTGAAGGTCCGCGCGTCAGTCAAAAAGCGTTGCGACAAATGCAAGATCATCCGGCGCGAGCGGCAGATCCTCGTGATCTGCTCCGAGCCGAAGCACAAGCAGCGGCAGGGTTAGGGCATGGATATGAATCGAGCGAGGAGCGGCTTTGCCGTGACGAGCGAGTCAGCCAGCCGTGAGCGTGTCTCCCGGCGTAGCCGGAGATTGAGCTAGTGGCCCGAATCTCTGGCGTGGACATCCCGCGCGAGAAGCGCGTCGACATGTCGCTGCGCTACATCTTCGGCATCGGCGCCACGACCGCGAAAGAGGTGCTCGAGCAGGCGCGGATCGACGGCGCTACGCGCGTGCGGGACCTCACCGAGCCTCAGGTCGCGAAGATCCGCGAGATCATCGATCGCGGCTTCACGGTGGAGGGCGACCTCCGCCGCGAGATCGCGCTGAACATCAAGCGCCTGCAGGAGATCGGGAGCTACCGCGGTCTTCGTCACCGGCGCAATCTGCCGGTTCGCGGGCAGCGCACGCGCACCAATGCGCGCACGCGCCGCGGAACGCGCAAGACGGTAGCCGGAAGAAAGAAGGCGGTGTCTAAGACCTAATGGCGCAAGAGCGAAAGCAGGAAAAGCAAGAGCGGCCCGAGAAGGGCGCGGACAAAGCGGACAAGGCGGTGAAGCCCGAGGCGGAAGCCGCCGCGACGGCCGAGCCGAAGCCGCGTCGGCGTCGCGAGAAGCGCGTCGTCCCGCGCGGTGCCGCGCACGTGAAGGCCTCGTTCAACAACACGATCGTGTCGCTCACCGACCCGGCAGGGAACGTGATCGCGTGGTCGTCGGCCGGCGCCGCCGGCTGGAAGGGCTCGCGGAAGAGCACGCCCTACGCGGCGCAGGTCGCCGCGGAGACCGCGGCCCGCAAGGCGCTCGATCTCGGCCTGAAGGTGGTCGAGGTGTTCGTCCGCGGGCCGGGCGCGGGACGTGAAGCGGCGATCCGCGCGCTCGAGGCGACCGGCCTCGAGGTGACCGCGATCACCGACGTCACGCCCATCCCGCACAACGGCTGCCGGCCGCCGAAGCGGAGGCGCGTCTAATGGCCCGCTACACCGGACCGGTCTGCCGGATCTGCCGCCGCGAGAGCATGAAGCTCTTCCTCAAGGGCGAGAAGTGCTTCACCAAGTGCACCTTCGAGAAGCGCTCGTCGCCGCCTGGCATGCACCAGCAGCGCCGCCGCAAGGTGAGCGACTTCGCGCTCCAGCTTCGCGAGAAGCAGAAGGCGCGGCGTATGTACGGCGTGCTCGAGCGCCAGATGAAGAACACATTCGATCGAGCCGCTGAAGTCACCGGCGCCACGGGCGAGACGCTTCTCATCAACCTCGAAAGACGCCTCGACAACACCGTGTATCGCTCCGGCTTCGCCAAGTCCCGGTCGCAGGCGCGGCAGCTCGTCGCGCACGGCCACATCACGGTGAACGGCCGCGAGACCAAGACCCCGAGCTACTCGGTCAAGGCGGGCGATGCCATCGCCGTGTCCGAGGGCAGCCGCGCGTCGAACTACTTCAAGGAGATGACGGCCTGGGCAAAGACGCAGACCCGCCCCGGCTGGCTCGAGGTCGATCCCGACGCGTACACGGCCAAGGTCCTCGCGTTGCCGAGTCGCGATCAGATCGAAGCACAAGTCAACACCCAGCTCATCGTCGAGCATTACTCGAGATGAGGCGAGGCCTAATCGAGAGCTGCGCTGGCGAAGCCGCAGCGCAGATACCAACGCGCTAGCCCCGCAGGAAGGAACCGAAGCCATGACCCTAGTAGAGCTTGAGTACCCCAAGATCGAGCGCATCGAAGGCGACGAGCGTTACGCGAAATTCGCATGCGAGCCGCTCCCGCCGGGATACGGCACGACCCTTGGGAACTCGCTGCGCCGCGTTCTCCTGAGCTCGCTGCCCGGCGCCGCGATCACGGCCGCGCGCGTGCGCGGCGTTGCCCACGAGTTCTCCACGATCCCCGGGGTGAAGGAGGACGTCGTCCAGCTCGTCCTCAACCTGAAGCAGATCCGTCTTCGCTCGTTCGCGAGCGAGCCGGTGACGCTCACCCTCGAGAAGGCCGGCCCCGGCGAGGCGACCGCCGCGGACATCATGACCACGAGCGAGATCGAGATCGTCAACCCCGAGGCCAAGATCGCAACGTTGGAGCCAGATTCATCGCTGTGGCTCGAGCTCACCGTCGAGACCGGGCGCGGGTTCCACTCCGCGGACCGCCGCGAGGGCCTACCGATCGGAGTGATCCCGATCGACGCCCTCTACAGCCCCGTCAAGAAGGTGAACTTCGGCGTCGAGAGCACCCGCGTCGGCCAGGTCACGAACTATGACCGGCTCATCCTCGAGGTGTGGACCGATGGCACGACCACCCCTGACGACGCCGTCGCCCAGGGCTCGCAGATCCTCGTGCAGCAGTTCTCACTCTTCGCCGGACTCACGCGGTCGCAGACCGCGCTCGCACAGCCCGAGCGGACGAACGGCTCCGCGCTCCCGGCCGCCATCGCGGACATGCCGATCGAGGACCTCGACCTGCCGCAGCGCGCCTTCAACTCGCTGAAGCGTCACGGCATCACCAAGGTCGGCCAGCTCCTGCAGACTCCTGACGACGAGCTTCTGCGGATGCGCAACTTCGGCAAGAAGTCGCTCGACGAGATCAAGGAGCGCCTCGCGGCGCGCGGTCTCATCGAGGCGCCGGTCCGCGATGAGTCGTCGATCGGCGGCGAGGAGCCTCTCGCCGAGGACGAGACCGAAACGGAGACGAACGAGGCGAACCTCGGCGACGACGGCGAGGAGCCGTAATGCCGCATCAGGTCCACGAGCGCAAGTTCGGACGCCGAACGGGTGCAAGGCGCGGAATGCTCCGCAATCTGACCCTTTCGGTGCTTCGCTACGAGCGCGTGAAGACGACCGAGGCGAAAGCCAAAGAGGTCCGTCTTTTCGTGGACCGGATGATCAATCTCGGCAAGGACGGGTCGCTCGGCGCGCGCCGTCGCGCCCTCGCCTGGCTCCCTGAGCCTGTGATCGTCGAGAAGGTCTTTTCGGATCTCGCGATCCGCTGGCCCGATCGCGGCTCGGGATACGTACGGATCACTCATCTCGGTCGCCGCGTCGGCGATTCGGCGCCGCAGATGCTGCTCGAGCTCGTGCCGGCGCCCGAGAAGCCGACGGCCGAGAAGGCCGATGCGTCGGAGGAGCCGAAGCCGCGTCGCAGGCTCGCGCTGCCGCGGAGGCGCCCAGCGGCGAAGTCGGACGAGTCGAAGGCCGAGACGAACGCCAAGGCCGCGGCCAAAACGACCGCGACCAAGAAAAAGAAGACGGCGAAGGGAGCAGCGACCTAAACGCCGCACTTGAAGGCGCGCGTGGCATACGACGGCACGGCCTACGCGGGGTTCCAGGTGCAACCGAACGCGCGCACCGTCCAGGGTGAGCTCGAGCGGGCTATCTCGAAGGTGTGCGACGAGGCGGTGAGGGTCACCGGTGCGGGACGGACCGATGCCGGAGTGCACGCGAGCGGACAGGTGATCGACTTCCGGACGGCGAGCGCGCTGGACGGAGTGACGATCGGCCGGGGGGTCAACGCCCTCCTGCCGGAGGACATCGCGGTCTCGGCGCTCGAGCCGGCGGCGGAGGACTTCCACGCCAGGTTCTCGGCGACGGGACGGACATATGAATATCGGATCCGGCAGGCGCCCGAGCGCGATCCGCTCGAGCGGCGCCGCGAGCTCCACATCGCCGGGCCACTCGACGTCGCAGCCATGCGGGAGGCGAGCGCGCGGCTCGTCGGGCGACGGGATTTCGCTTCGTTCGCGGCAGGACCGGGCGGAGTTCGCTCGGTGCGGAGCGCGACGTGGTGCGAGCACGGCGACGCTCAGCTCCGTTTCGAGATCACGGCGGATGCGTTCTTAAGAGGAATGGTCCGCGCGATCGTCGGGACGCTCCTATGGGTCGGACGTGGGAAGATCGACCCAGACACCTTCGAGAAGATCGTCGATGGCCACGACCGCGCCATGGCGGGTCCGAGCGCACCGGCGAACGGGTTGTGCCTCATCGCCGTCGAGTACGAGCCGTCGGGGGGCTCCGCCCCCCGGCCCCCGAGTGAGATGGACGAGGATGAATAGAAAATGAAGACCTACGCAACGAAGCAGAGCGAGATCACGCGGAGCTGGC
>VBGU01000047.1 GCA_005881085.1 Chloroflexota bacterium
GCCCGATCCGCGTCCACGCGAAGCTGATCCCGATCGGCATATACGCCGGCCTCCGTAGACGCTAGAGTTATTCAAAACGGCGCGCGCGACGACTGAAGTGTTCGTGAAGAACGCGCTCACGGCCGAGCCTCGAGAGTTTCGGGGTAGCGGACGAGGGAGAGCAAAAGCGCGAGACCGCGGTGGAATTCCGCGATCCGCGGACGAGTCAGGCGGCGTGCGAAGCCCATACGGAGAAAGCCATTGCCTGACGTTGCTCTCCTAATCGACTGGGAGAACGTCTACTACACCCTTCGCCAGCACACGACGGGACCGCTGCCGTCAACACTTTCGATCCTGCAGGCGATCCTGCAAAAAGCCGCCGAGTTCGGACCCGTCCGCGTGAAGCTCGCGATCTTCGGTCAGGAGGTCGCGACCCAGGACGACACGCTCCTTATGTCCCTCGAGTTCACGGGCATGGAGCCCATCGCCGTCGCGCAGCGCATGAGCGGCCGACTGCTCAAGGGCCGTTCCGACGCGGTCCTGATCACCCGAGCGCTGAAGCTCCTCTATAAGGACCGCCAGGACATCGACTACTGGTTCATCGTCTCGGGAGACCGCGACCTCAACGCGCTCTGCAAGGCGATCAAGGACGAGGACAAACACGTCTACCTCATCGCCGGCGACAAGTCGCTCGCGAACGAGCTGCGTGACTCGCCTTACCTTCGCGACGACGTCTTCCTCCTCGAAGACCTGATCCCGCAGGCGCGCTGGACTCGCGCGGCCCTCCGCGCGGATGACACACAGGTCGACAAGCCACAACCGCCCGTGGAGCTGGCGCGGCGTACACCGCAACGTCGAGGCCGTCTGCCCGCTCGAACGCGGGCGGAACCGCACGTTCCCGCCGTGGTCCCCACGGCCTCACCGGAGTCCGATAAAGAACAACGGCGTCTCGCCGTCCTCCTCCTCGACCAGCTCGTGGCTCTGCATGCCCGCACGATGTCGCGCGGCGACTTCGTCACGAGCGTGGTCCCGCTCTCGGAGAAGGAAGCATCGAGCGTCCTCGAGCAGCGCCTCGACGCCGGGATCGAGCAAGGCACCGTTGTCGCGAAGCTCGAGGGACGCGCTCGCGCGAAGGCCAAGCAGATGCTCGCGCCGAACATGTCCGCGCCGCTCGTCGCTGAGACGTTCTTCCATCTGGTCAGAGTGCTGCGCCGCATCGACACGGTGACGAGCAAGGACACGCGACGCATCCCTGCGGTCGAGGCCGTCCTCGATCCGCTCTCGCGCGCCGATCAACCCGGCGGTCTCGCCCGCGGCCGCTCGCAGCGCCGTCTTCTTCTCGAGACGCTTTTCAGCATCGCCGAGGAGCGTGGCGCCATTCAGACGGAGCAGGTCGAGCGCGACGGCCGGCAGATCACGATGTGCTGGCTCGCCGAGGGCCACCCACTCGTCGTGTACGCGCGCCAACCCGCGGCCTCGATCGTCCATCTCTTTAACTTCGTCGCATCGACGCGCGGGAGGGGAGAGCGGATCGACTGGGTCAACCAGGCGCTCTTCGCTGAATTGCTATCGCGTGTCGAGGGCGACGCTCTCGAGTCCACCATGCGCCGCGCCATCGAACGCAACGTGATGCGCGCCGAGGAGCACGGGAAGAAGTCCGGCTTCGTGATCGACCAGACGCACGATGAGGTGCGGACGATCCTCGGCGAGTTCGACCGCCTCAACGGTGAAGCGCGACCGGCTCCTGCACTTCCGTCGGGCGAGCTCGCGGCGCTCCCGGCGCCAGCGGACGCGACGCCGCCTGAGCCGGCTCCGACCACGGCCACTGCGGCGGTCGTTCCGCGCAAGCGCACGCGCCGCGGACGGCGGGGCGGGCGTGGCCGGCGGGGCAGCGGACTCGGCCCGAAGAAAGCCGCGACGGGAGAGGCTGCCGACTGAACCGCGACTTCCGGAAGTACTGGATCGGCGAAACGATCTCGAACTTCGGGAACTCGGTCACGCAGTTCGCTCTACCCCTCATCGTCTTCAAGCTCACCGGCTCCGCGCTCGCGCTCGGCGCGACGCTCGCGATCTACACCGCGCCGCAGCTCTTCTTCGGACTCGCGATCGGTGCGTGGACCGATCGCACCGACCGCAGGCGGCTCATGTTCGTGGTCGATCTGCTGTCGGCGGTGACGATCGCGGCGGTGGCAATCGCCTCCGGCGCCGGACTCATTTCGCTCTGGTGGATCTACGCCGTCGTGTTCGTCTCGTCGACGCTCTCGATCTTCTTCGTCGCGGCCGAGTTCGGCGCGATCCCGAGCCTCGTCGATTCAGGCGAGCTCGTCAGCGCCAACGGTCGGATCCAGGCGAGCTTCGCGGCCGCGTCCGTGCTCGGCCCGCTCGCTGCCGGGGCACTTCTCGTCATCGTGCCCGTCGAGGCGGTCTTGCTCCTCGACGCCGCGTCATTCGTCGCCTCGGCCCTGATGCTGTCGCTGATCGCCCGGCCTTTCAACGCTCCGATCACGAAGCGCGCTAGGAGCATCCGTGAGGACATCGTCGAAGGCCTGCGCTATGTCCTCTCCCACCCTGTTCTGCGGAACATCTCGCTGATGATGGCGCTGATCAACATGGTCGACGCCACGGTATTCGCGCAGCTCGTGCTCTTCGCGAAGGAGGCGCTCCGCGCGTCGGACAGCGAAGTCGCGGTCCTGTTTGCGGCGGGCGGCGCCGGTGTGGTGGCGCTGTCGCTGGCGGCGGGCCCACTCCGCAGGCGTTGGTCTTTTGGCAACGTAGCCCTCGGTGCTCTCATGGTCTCGGCTCTGCTGGTGATCGCCTTTGCATACACGACGTCGCTGGCAGTCGGCGTCGTGCTATGGGCTCTCTCCTCCGGCTTCGGAATCCTGTTCAATATCAACACGGCGTCGCTTCGCCAGGCCGTGGTGCCGAACCACATGCTCGGCCGAATCATCAGCATCGCAATGGTGCTTGCGTGGTCGGCAAACCCGATTGGCGCGCTCGTCGGTGGCCTTGTCATCGAGCGCACCGGCGACGTGCGTCTGGTCTACGCGGTCATCGGGATCGTCACGTTCCTGATCGCCCTAGTATTTCGGGTCGTGAGTCCTCTCGGACACGCCGAGCGATACTTCACGTTAAGCACTAGCGCCGCGGCGAAATGAGCGTCGCTACGTCAACGCTTCACTAAGCGGCGCGCTTGTCGGGACGCGCGGGCTCAAACCAAGCGACTCCGCGTAATTCAAATATGTGTGTATCGACGCCACGACGACCCAGGCATCGATCTCGATGAGGTCGATCCCGGCGACCGCCACACGGCCCCAGCCATCGATGACGATGCCCTTATCCAGGACGCGATCGAGCACATCGAGGAGGTTGCCGCGTGCGAGGTCGCCGTCTCGTCGCATGTCTCAAGGGTGCGCGCGTCGAAGGCCAAATTCCGAGGTCAACGAGGCAAAGACACATCATCCAGACAACAGAACGATGACGATTCCTAATGAGGCACCCGTGCTGCTCGGAAATGCGCCGGAGGGGGTCGCGTGCAGAACTCCGGGGGGCAGTCACAGGCAGGCGCTCGCAAGGTAGTCATCGTCGTCGAAGACGAGCCGGTGATCGGCGCACTCATCGCCGACGCGATCTCCGACGAGCCTGGTTACTGCGCGATCCACGTCGCTGCGGCCCCGGCCGCGCTCGAGGCGACAAAGCACGTGACCCCGGACGTCATGGTCGTGGACGTGCGCCTACCGGGGATGTCCGGTCTCGAGCTCTACGACCGGCTCAAGAAGGATCCGCGTACCAACAAGATCCCTGTGTTGTTCGAGACCGCGAGCGGGCCGGACGTCATCGGCGAGTTTCGCCGCCGCGGTATCGCGACCTACCTGAAGAAGCCCTTCGATCTCAACGAGATCGTCGCGTACGTAAAGCGCCTGGCGACAGGTCCTAGCGGGGGCTCTCCGCCTTTGTCCGTGCTGCCGCCACCCGCCTGACCTCGTCCTCAGTCGCCTGCGAGCTCGTCATGAGCTTGGCGAACGTCTCGCGATCGAGCGCCATCACCTCGAGTGAGGTTCTCGCGCGGATGGTCGCGGTTCGCGGAGCGTCGTTCAGCAGCCCGCTCTCGCCGAAATACTCGCCGGGCCCAAATCGGTTTATCACGACCTGCGCGCCATCACGATCACGATGCCACGCCTCGGCCTCGCCCTTGATGATCATGTAGAAGCGATCCGCCGCGTCGCCCTCCTTGAGCACGACATCGCCTGGCGCGAAGACCACAAGCTCGGCCTTGCTCGCGGTCTGCGCGACGACCTCCTTGGGCTCGGACGGAAACGCGCGCTCGAGATCCTTCAGCTCTTCGATGTACCTCTCGGCATGGAGCACAGCGGTGGTGGCGTCGCCAACCGCGGTCGTGATCTGCTTCGCGAGCTGGGCTCGCGTATCGCCGGCCGCATAGACGCCCGGGATGCTCGTGCGCATGTACTGGTCGGTGATGAGGTAGCCGTTCTTGTCGTGGTCGATGTGCTCCTTGAAGAGATGGCGGCCGACCGGCTTGAAGCCGATGAACACGAAGACGCCCTCGACCTTTACGCGCTCGGTCTTGCCGTCGCGATCGATGTCGATCCACTTGACGTCGCCGTTCCCTCCGATCTCCTTGACCTCGGCTGGCGTGATCGGCTCGACCTTGTCCATCTTCAGAAGACGGTCCTGAAGGATCGCCTGGGCGCGGAACTCATTACGGCGGTGGACGACGTAGAGCTTCTTGGCGAAACGAGTCAGGAAGAGGCCCTCCTGAAAGGCGGAGTCGCCTCCCCCGATGATCGCGAGGTCGGCGCCCTTGAAGAACGCGCCGTCGCAGACGGCGCAGTACGAGACGCCGCGGCCGTGATATTCCTCCTCACCGACGACGCCGAGCTTCGTCGGCTCGCCGCCGACGGTGACGAGCACGGCGTACGCCGAAAGCTCGGTTCCGTCCCCGAGCGTCACGATCTTGTGGTCGCCCTCGGAGCGGATCTCCTTTACCGGCTTGTAGGTCTCGATCTTGAGACCGAATTTGAGAGCGTGGTCAGCCATCTTTCGTGCAAGCTCGGCTCCGGTGACGGACTCGAATCCGGGATAGTCCTCTATCAGCTCGGTGTTGAGGATCTCTCCACCGACGTCTTTGGAGTCGAGTAGGACCGTCTTCATGTTGGCGCGCGCGGCGTAGAGACCCGCGGTGAGTCCGGCGGGTCCGCCGCCGATGATGATGAGATCGAGATTGGTCAGGCCCAGTGGGTCCTTTCTGGAAAGCTCTCTCACACTAGAACAATTGAGCATTCCAGAAAGATTCCTCGCGCTTGGCGACTCGTTCACCATCGGCACAGGCACGACACCGGATCGATCGTTCCCCGCGATGCTTGCGCGGATCTGGATCGAACACGGCCGGGGCGTCGCTCTCTCGAATCCAGCCGTGAACGGATACACGACCGACGACCTCATCCACGAGGAGTTGCCGCTCGTCGCGGCGTTCAGCCCGACGCTGATCACCTTGCTCATCGGCGCGAACGACATCGTTCAGGGATCCAGCGATGATCGCTACCGCCGCCAGCTCCGCTCGATCCACGAGCGGCTCCGCGGCGATGCGCCTGACGCGCGCGTGATCGCGCTCCCACAGCCCGACTGGTCGATGTCTTCTGCCGGCTCCGGCTTCGGCGACCGAGGCTCTATCGCACGCAAGATCGAGCGGTTCAACGAGATCGCGCGCACCGAGGCGGAACGCGCTCGCGCCGTGTGGATCGATCTGTTCCCGCTCATGCGGGATCAGAGTCGAAAAAAGATGTTCGCGCCGGATGGGTTACATCCCTCGGCGGAGGCGTACGCGGATTGGGCGCGCGAGCTCGCTACGAAAGCGTCGGCTTCGTGACCATGAGGAAGACGATCACCACGACGATCACAGCGAGCAGGATGCCTATGAATCGCGCGTTCCCGGCGTAGCGCTTGTAGTCCTCGCTCTCTGGTCCCGTTTTCTCCAGCGCGCCAATCTGGTTGCGTAGCATCGGCGTGTACACGAAGAACCCCAACGCGACCGCGATCGCCCAGAGCACGATCCCGCCTGCGATCCAGAACGTCGTGAACCGCAGCTCGCCGACGAACACCATCGTCACCCCTGTGACCGCGAGAAGCACGTACGCGGGGTTCGCGAACCAGTCATCGAGCCGCTTGATGCCGCGAAGCAGGAACGATTGCGTCGGCACCGGCTCGCGAGCGACCTGCGCCAGCCAGATGCCGTACGTCGCGTTGAATCCGACGGCGATGATCGCGAGGAGGACGTGGAAGAACTTGACGATCACGAAGAGCGACACGGCGAGACGAAGTTTAGGGCGGCGACAATTCAGTCGGGGTAACGCTACAAGTCCAGCTGGAACGCCTCGACGGTGAAATCTGGCGCCGGATGGAAGTCGTGTGCGGGAACACGCTTGAACCCGAGCCGCAAGTACATCGCGCGGGCGACGTCCATCAACGCGGTCGTATGCAGTCCCATCGTCCTCGCTCCGTCGGCGCGCGCGCGCCGCAAGGACTCCTTCATGAGCTCCTGCCCGATTCCAAGGCCACGCGCGTTCGGCGAGACTCCGAGAAGGCGGATCGACGCCCATCCGTCAGGCCATGCACCGTCTACGGAATCGGTTTGCCCCGGCGCGTAATAGTTCACGCTTCCGAGCAGCTTCCCGTCGCGTTCGGCGACGATCGTGGACGAGATCGCAGCGCGCGACCATACGTCGGCGATGTTCCGACGGTAACCGTCCCATCCGGCGCGCTCTTCGCCGGTGAGTGCCTCGCGGGGCGGACGCATGTACTGCGCGTACGCGTCGATGAGCAGCGCGCTGACCGCGTTGAGGTCCTCTTCCCTGGCGTCTCTGATCCTCAGCTCACCTGCCATAGCGCTATGTCCGCGCCATGACGGGTATGGCGACGCCCGTCAGGCCACTCGCTTCGTCGCTGGAGACAAATACGACGACCGCGGCGATCTCCGCTGCGGTCGCCCATCGCGATGGATCGGCCTTGGGCATCGCGGCTCGGTTCTCCGCGTTGTCGATGATGCGCGGCAGGACGCAGTTCGCGGTAATGCCTTCGCGTTTGAGTTCGTCGGCGAGCGACTCGGTCCAGCGAAGTAGCGCGGCGTTCGCCATCGCGTACCCGGCCGCGCCTCTCTCACCCTTCAGCGCGGCGGTGGAGGCGACGCTCACGACCCGGCCGTAGCCGCGCGCGCGCATTGGCCGCAGGCACGCCGTCGTGGCGTTCACGATCGTCGCGACCTTCTGATCCCAATAGGCGCGGTACGCGGCGACGTCGCCAGTGCCGGCATCTGATGCTGCGTATCCACCGATGAGGTTCGCGACGATGTCGACCCGACCCCACGCGCGAAGCACCTGCTCGACGAAGGCTTCCATGGCGCCGCGGTCGCCGGGATCGGCGGCGCGAACGATCACCCGCGGATCCTCCGGTGTACCGGCCAGGTCACCAAGCGACTCACGCAGAGCGGTGCCCTTGGCCTCGTCTCGGACGGGTATCGCGACGTGCGCGCCCTGCGCGAGATAGGCGCGCAGGACCGTCGGGCCGATGTTGCCGGTCGCGCCCGTAAGTACTACGGCGCGCTTAGAAAGATCGAACATCGCGGCTAGTATCGCGAGGATGACGGTGCTCGATCGAATTCAGCAGCCACGCGACCTTCGGCTGCTCCATCGCGAAGAGTTGCTCGAGCTCTGCCGCGAGATCCGCGAGTTCACCGTCGAGAGCGTGCAGAAGACCGGCGGCCATATCTCGTCGAGCCTCGGCACCGTCGAGCTCACCGTGGCGCTTCACCGTGTCTTCGACTCTCCGCATGACAAGCTCGTCTGGGACACCGGGCATCAGGCCTACGTGCACAAGATGCTGACCGGGCGCCGGGGACGGTTCGACACACTGCGGCAGTTCGGCGGCATTTCAGGCTTCCTCGCGCGTAGCGAGTCGGAGCACGACCAGTTCGGCGCGGGGCACGCCGGGACTTCTATCTCCGCGGCCCAGGGAATGGCCATCGCGCGCGACCTCAAGGGCGATGACAACCACGTCGTCGCGATCATCGGCGACGGCGCACTGACAGCGGGCATGGCGTTCGAGGCCATGAACAGCATCGGTCATATGCGCACGCGCGTGATCGTCGTACTGAACGACAACGGTATGAGCATCGCGCCGAACGTCGGTGCGGTCTCACGCATGCTCGAAGCGCTCCGTACGGCCCAGCCATACCGGGGCGCCAAGCACATCGCGCGTCAGGTCCTCGAGCACATGCCCGGCGGCGAGCTCGCGGAGGAGGCGCGCCGCCGGATCTTCACGAGCCTCAAAGCGCTCTTCATCCCGAACATCCTGTTCGAGCAGCTCGGCTTTACGTACTTCGGCCCGGTCGATGGTCACGATCTCTTTGCGGTCGAGGGCGTGCTCGAAAAGGCACGCGACTTCCGCGATGGTCCGGTCTTCGTTCATGTGCAGACGCAGAAGGGTCACGGCTACGGTCCGGCCGAGGACGACAATGTGAAGTGGCACGGGGTCTCGGCGACCGGCTCCGCGAGGGCGACGGCCCCGCAGTACACGGCCGTCTTTGCCGATACCGTCCGCGAGGTCCTGAACGCGGACGAGCGCGCGGTCGCGATCACCGCGGCGATGCCGGGCGGCACCGGCCTGCTGCCCCTCTTCAAGGAATTCCCCACGCGTCTCTTCGATGTCGGCATCTGCGAGCAGCACGCGGTCACGTTCGCGGCGGGTCTCGCGACCCAGGGAATCGTGCCGATCGTCGCGGTGTATTCGACGTTCCTGCAGCGCGGCTTCGACCAGGTCGTGCACGATGTCGCGGTTCAGGATCTGTCCGTCGTGTTCGCGATGGACCGGGGCGGGATCGTCGGCGATGACGGCAGGACCCACCAGGGTCTGTACGACATCGCCTATCTGCGGATCCTCCCGGGCATGACGCTCATGGCGCCGAAGGACGAGGCCGAGCTTCGGCAGATGGTGTGGACCGCCTACCGACATGCGGCCGCGAACCGCGGCCCGGTGGGCCTCCGCTTCCCCCGGGGCGCCGGTGTCGGCGCGGCGCTCGACGCGCCACTCGCGGAGATACCGATCGGTCTCTCGGAGACGCTCCGCGAAGGCGATGGCGTCGCGATCATCGCGTACGGCCATCCGGTCGGCGCCGCGTTGGAAGCCGCGGAGATCCTCGCGCGCGATGGGCTCGAGGCGACGGTCGTCAACGCCCGCTTCGCGAAACCGCTCGACGAGGAGCGGATCCTCGCGCTCGCGGCGCGGATCCCGCGTTTCGTCACCGTCGAAGAGCACGTCGTCGCGGGCGGATTCGGCTCGGCGGTCGGCGAGCTCCTCGCCGAACGAGGCGCTCGCGTCGATCTCGAAATCCTCGGGGTCCCGGACGAGCACGTCGATCACGGCTCGCAAAAGCTCTGGCGACATCACTATGGCCTCGACGCCGAGGGGATAGCCGCAGCAGTCCGTCGACGTTGGCCACGCCTTGCCCCAGTGCGCTCCGAGGAGACGGCAGGCTAGCGCTGACTCTCGCCCGTATCCCGCCCGTCGTTCTCGCCGCGAGCGCCGTCGTCGTCCTCGCGGTCGTTGCCGGCACTGCCATCGCTGAGCGCAGCGCCCCGGTTGCCCAGCGACAGACGACGCCTCCGCTCAGTTCCGCATCGCCAGCCACGACACCTTTCCTGTCCACGCCCGAGGGAACTCAGCCACCACTCAATGGACTTGAGCTCAAGGTGATCGACGCCCTCGGGAAGCTCGGAATCACGGGACTGCGCGCGCAACTTCCCTGTCGGGACGCGTCGATCTGGGCTGATTTGGGAACAGGATCCCAGCTTTTTGTGAGCGCCTACCCGCTCGGGACCGTCGACCGCAACTACACCGTGATCGATGAACGCCAACTCGCTGGGATCGGGGTCCAGCATGTGCGGCGTCCGAGCGATCCCGCGATACGGAGTCGGTTCGAATGCGCGGCAGACGAATACTGGGTCCGCGGTGCAGTCCCGCCAGCGTTCGCTGACATGGATGCGTTCGTCGAACGCTTCATCAGCGCTCTCGCCTGCTCGCCGTAACACTTCCCTGTTGGCGGGGTCGTGCTACGTCGCGAGGACGGTCTCGATCTCGTCGAGATGTTCTTTCCGGTGTATGGCACGAGAGAGGTTGAACGGCGGACCGCCGGTCGAGCGGATCTTCGCGAGCATGGCGTCGCTCAGTGCCTTCACTTTTCCATCGGCTTCTTCTGCTAAGCGAAGCGAGAGCTTCGCGGCATCGCGCGCCGGAAGCGCGAGGCAGAGCGGTTTGGCCGACTCGTTGACGGCTTCCGTGTTCTCCGGCTCGTAAGGCGTCGGGGCAACTCCGCCCGCCCATTTGTCGAGCCAGTAGATCGCTCGCGCATCCCAAAACCCGATATGCGCGAGCACTCCCGCGATCGTCCAACCCGCGGGCATCGGCCGGCTCAGATCCGTGTCGCTCATCCGCGCGATGAGCGAACGCAGGCGCTCACGCTCGGCGTCGGTCTCAACGTCGTGACCCCGATCCTCCGACATAGCTTTCCCCCAAGGCGCGAGTCGTGCGTGTTGGAGGCTAGGCGACCCTCGTCGCGCGCGCCAGCAGATCATCGACGCGCCGCACGAGCGCATCGCAATCGAACGGCTTCGCCATGACGCTGCTGGTGCCGAAACGCGCGGAGGCCTGTTCCGCGCGGTCGGGCGTGGCGGTCAGGAACAGCACCGGAACGTGGATGAATGACGCGCTTGCGCGGAGCAGGTCGAACACATCGATTCCGTTGAGGCCAGGCATCGACACATCGAGGATCACGAGATCGGGATCGGTCTCGAGCGCCGAAATGTGATCGAGGACGAGCGCTCCGTTCGTCACGTGATCGACGGTGATCGGGAGGTGCTCCTCGAGCGCTTCCTTGATCGCCGTCGCCGTGTCAGGGTCGTCCTCGGCTACGAGGACGCGCTTCACACGACGAAAAGGAGAGCCAGAACTCGGAGGAAGACCCGCTCGTTCGTGCAGAGCGTGCAACGGCACATGCCGGGCACCTATGCACCGGCCATGCCAGCTTCGCTACTTCTTCGGAGTCGGCTTCGGCGGCAAGTTCGAAGGCCGTCCACCGGTACTGCCCTGCCCGCCCCGGCCGGGATCGTTACGAGGCGCGGTTCGTTCCTGCTCGTCGTCGTTGACCTTCTGGACGTCGGCCTGAGCGTCCGCGGGCAGCTGCTCTTTCACGGCGTCGAGGACGGCCTTGTGCTTCCCGCGGGCGGCCGCGGCGAGAGATTGCGCCGCACTGCGCTTGTCTTCGCTGTCGGCGCTGCGCAATTCGTCCAGAGCGTTGGCGAAGCTGTTGACCGCGTCCGCGTATTCCTGCGTCGCGGTCGGCGCGGACGCCGGCCGACTCTTGGCGATCTCGGCAAGCTCCTCGAGGCGGCGATCGGTCAGCTCTGAGAGGAGCTGCGTGCGCGCGACGTCGTCGAAGGTGAGGGCCAGCCGCACCTCTTCGCTCGCGCGCTTCAGCGAATAGAGCGCATCGCCGGGAAGGCTCGATGCGGCGGCACTTGTAGCACCCGCGAGGACGAGCACGAGGATCGCCGCGGCGGCGAGCGCCGGGCGGAGCATCGCCGGGAACGAGAAGCGGCTCGGGCGCGGCGCGAGGACAGCGACAGCCTCGGACATCAGGCGACCACGCAGCTCCTTGCGGAACTGCTCCCGCATCACCGGTCGCTCCAGAAGCGGCGAGCGCTGATCAGTCATGCCAAGGCCTCGCGCGATGGGATGAGCGTGCGGAGCGCCTCGAGCGCGCGGAACTGGATGCCGCGCACGGTGCCCTCGCGCTTGCCGACGAGGGTCGCGATCTCCTGTGTGCTGTATCCCTCGACGAAGCGAAGGACGATGACCTCTTGCTGCAAGGGAGTGAGCTTCGCGAGCGCCCCGCGCACGGCCTCCTTGTCGGAGAGCGCGAGGATCGTCGCGTCGGGCTCGATGATCTGGTCGACATTCGGATGCGCGAGCGCGTCTTCGAACGAGATCTGAATTCGGGAGCGACGGGCGCGGTCGATGACCGCGTTCCGCGCGATGCGGTAGAGCCAGGCAAGGAAAGCCACCCGCGGCTCGTAGCGCGGGATCGCCCGGAGCGCGCGCATGAACACGTCGCTCACGAGGTCCTCGGCATCTGCGTCGTTCCTTACCCGGTAGAACACGTATCGGTACACGGCCTCGACGTAGCGGTCGTAGAGCGCTCCGAAGGCGGCCGCGTCCCCCTTTCCGGCGCGTAGGGCGAGGTTTCGGTCCTCGTCGTCCGGTCCATCGGGGCTAACGGGGTGTACCGGGGGGGTGTTAGGCGAGGGTTTCACTTGAGAGACAGAAGGTAGGCGACCAGGGCGTCCAGGTCGGTAGGCGACAGGTCTCGGCCTAGATCCCGCGGCATTGAGTCCTGGTACCCCGGTACGACATAGGCCCCCGGATCGAGGATGGACTGGCGGAGGTATTCCTCAGCCGAGAGCCCAGGCCGGCGGTTCGCCGCCAGGGTACCGGCGTGATCGAGCGGGGGTCCAAGACGCTGGCCGAATAGGTTCGGCTCGTGGCAGTTGGCGCAGCCCATGGCTCGGTAGAGCTGACGGCCCCGGGCAACCGGTTCGGTCGCCGGAGGCTCGGGAGCACACGCTGCGACGACGAGAGCGAGCAAAAGAAAAACGACGGGGGCCGGGGGGCAGCGCCCCCCGATCGGTCCCATCATGCGGACGGTGCAGTCGGGCGCATCGCTCCACGATGCCACGGTCGTCCTGGACGATCGCGTGATCCTTCGCGCGGTCAACCTCGACGTCGGCCCGGGCCTCACGCTCGTCCGCGGACCGAACGGCTCGGGCAAGACGACGCTTCTTCGTGCCCTGGCCGGCCTTGTCCCGCTCGCGCGCGGCGATCGAAAGGGATCGGGCGACGTCCTCTACATCGGCCACCGGCCGATGCTGCTGCGCGGGCTCACGGCGCGGGAAAACCTGGAGTTCTTCGTGCGCTTCCGCGGCGGCGACACGCGAGGCATCGACGGCGCGCTTCGCGCGTGGGGCGTCGGCGAGGACATGGATCGTCCCGTCGAGCGACTTTCGGCGGGCGAGCGCAGGCGGGCCGCCCTGGCGCGCGTCGAAACGGAGGGGGTCCCGCTCCTGCTACTGGACGAACCGTTCGCGGATCTCGATGACGCGGGCTCGCGCCGGTTGCGACAGACGATCGCGCGGGCGCGTGACGACGGGCGCTCGGTCGTTGTCGCGACGCACGCGCATCCCGAGCTCGACGAGCTCGCGAAGACACGGCTCGCGATCGACGACGGCGTTGTTGACACCGCCGCGTGAGCGTTCCATACCGGATCGCGCTCGTCGCGGGGCGCGAGCTCCGTGCCGAGCGGCGACAACCCGATGGCGTCGTCGCGGCGGTGACCTTCATCGCGGTGCTTGTGCTCCTCGAGAGCCTCGTGGTCGGGCCGTCGATCGCGCGGGACACGGATGTCGCTTCGGCGCTGTTCTGGCTCGCGCTCGCGTTCGCGACGATCCTGGCGACGATGCGCTCCTTCGATCGCGAGCTCGAAGACGACGCGCTCGAAGGCCTCGTCGCGCTCCCCGGTGGCCGCGATGCGCTGTTCGGCGGAAAGGTCCTCTCGCTGGCGACCGTTCTTTTGCTCGTCGCCGTGGTCGGCGGCATCCTTTCGATCGTGCTTCTCGATCTCCGGATCGCGCTTCCGCTCCATCTGCTCGTGGTCGTCTTGCTTGGCGTTCTCGCCCTCCCTCCGATCGTCGTCGTCGATGTCGTACTCGCGCTTCGTCTTCGCGCGCGAGCGGCACTCGTTCCAATCCTCGCCCTGCCCGTTCTCGTGCCGCAGCTCGTCGCGGCCACACGCGGCACGAGCGCGGCGCTTTCCGGTGACGCGGTCGGGGCTCTGTCATGGGCCGGCTTGCTGTTCGCGTTCGCGGTTGTTTACACGGTCATCGGCCTTACCATCGTTCCAGCGGCCATCGAGTGACAGAGACCACCATCCCGCGCGGAAATGCGTTGCCGCGCATCCGTCCCTGGCTCGGCATCGCTGCCGCCGCGTCGTTCGTCGTGGCGAGCGTGATGGCGCTCTTCTGGGCGCCCACCGATGCGGTGCAGGGGAACGTGTATCGGATCCTCTACGTCCACGTCCCTCTCGCCTGGCTTGCCTATCTCGCATTCGTCGTCGTCTTTCTCGCGTCGGTCGGCTGGCTCTGGACGAAAAATCCGCTGTTCGATGCGATCGCGGTCTCGTCCGCGGAGATAGGCGTGCTCTTCACCGGTCTGTTCCTGGTCGCGGGGTCGATCTGGGCAAAGCCGACCTGGGGTGTCTGGTGGACGTGGGAGCCACGCCTCGTGACGACGGCGATCATGTTCGTGATGTACGTGGGCTACCTGCTCCTGCGGGGGCTCTCGACGGACTTCTCGCGGCGCGCGACCAGGGCCGCGGTCTTCGGGATCATCGCCGTCATCGACGTCCCCATCGTTCACCTCTCGGTGCTCTGGGCGAACTCGCTCCACCAGCTCCCGACAGTGCTGCGAGCCGGCGGCTCGCCCGCGCTCGACTCGTCGATGCTCCTCACGCTCATGGTCTCGCTCGGCGCGTACACGCTCATCTACGCCTACTTCATGACGTCCCGCATTTCGCTCGAGCGCGCGCGCCAGGAGCGGTTGTGGACAACCTGATCTTCATCGTCGCTGCGTTCGCGATCGTGTGGGGCGCGCTGGTCGCGTACCTCATCTCCCTGCGCGCTCGCGGTGCTTGAGCGCATCGGGGCGCGCCGCGTTCTGCTGATCGCGGCGCTCGGCGTCGCGGTGCTCGTCGGCGCGATCGCGGCCACGAATCTTCAGGGTCAAGCCGTCTATTACCTCACGCCCTCGGAGGCAAAGGCGCAGGGTGTCGCAGTTGGTCAGGCCGTGCGACTCGGGGGCCTGGTAAAGACAGGGTCGATGTCCTCCGCCGACCTCCGCGGTGCGAACGATTTCCGGTTCGTGATCACTGACGGGGTCGTGGATGTGCAGATCGTCGCCACCGGCGCGATCCCCGGTCTGCTCCGCGAGGGCGCCGGGGCCGTGGTCGAAGGCACGTTCGTCGCGGACGGGACGTTTCAGGCGACCCAGGTGATCGCGAAGCACGACGAGGTCTACACCGCGCCGACCGCGGGAGCGACGCCGGCACACCGGACCGGACCGTGAGCGCGGGGGATCTCGGCGCCGCAGCGCTTCGCGCGGCGCTCTTCCTTTCGCTCTGGGGTACGGGCGCGGCGATCTACGCGGCGTGGCGGCGCGACGCCCGGGTGCTCGCATCGGCACGGGTCGCGGCGGGTATTGCCTTCGGACTCGTCGTCGTCGCGGCGCTCTCGATGATGTTCGCCCTCGCGACGCACGACTTCTCGATCCTCTACGTCGCCGAAAACAACGCGCGCGAGACGCCAACCTTCTATTCGATCATCAGCCTGTGGGCGGCCCTCGAGGGCTCGATCCTCCTCTGGACGGCGATCCTCGCTGGCGCGACGGCGTTTATCGCCTTCCGCGGCACGCTGGCCATCCCGCGGCTTGCGACGACGGCGCTCGCCGTGATGTTCGCGATGCTCACGTTCTTCCTGCTGCTCATCACGACACCGGCGGCGGATCCGTTCGCGCGTCTCGCGGTCGCGCCGGACAACGGCAACGGGCCAAACGCCCTCCTGCAAAACCACCCGCTCATGGCGCTGCACCCGCCGCTTCTCTACCTCGGCTACGTCCTCACCTCAGTGCCGTTCGCCTACGCGATCGCGTCGCTGATCCTGGGCGAGGGCGGGGACCGCTGGCTCGTCGCGACGCGCCGCTTCGCGCTGGTCTCCTGGGCGCTGCTCGGCGTCGGCATCATCGCGGGCGCGTGGTGGAGCTACGCCGTGCTCGGTTGGGGCGGCTACTGGGCGTGGGACCCGGTCGAGAATGCGGCGATCATGCCGTGGCTCACGTCGACGGCGTACCTCCATTCGGTCATGGTGGAAGAGAAGCGGAGCCTCCTCCGAACCTGGAACCTTGCGCTCGTCGTGGCGACGTTCGCGCTCACGATCCTCGGAACGTTCCTCACGCGGAGCGGCGTCGTGAACAGCGTGCATTCGTTCAGCCTCTCCGCGATCGGGCCACTCCTGCTCGGGTATCTCGTCGCGATCCTCGTGCTCTCGGTCGGTCTGTTGCTCTGGCGATCCGCCCGGCTACGTGATGCCGGGCCGATCGGCGCTCCGCTCTCGCGCGAGGCGATCTTCCTTTTTCAGAACGTGCTCTTCATGGCGGCGACGCTCACCGTGCTCCTCGGTACGCTTTACCCGCTCGTCGCGGAGGCGATCTCGGGCGCGCAGCTCTCGATCGGCGGTCCGTACTTCGACCGAGTCGAGATCCCGCTCGCCCTCGCGCTCTTGTTTCTCATGGGCATCGGCCCGCAGCTGCCGTGGCACGGTGCGTCGCGCGCGACACTTGAGCGAC
Source organism: Chloroflexota bacterium (assembly GCA_005881085.1). GTDB lineage: Bacteria > Chloroflexota > Limnocylindria > P2-11E > P2-11E > 3-1-20CM-2-70-9. Next base: position 16,498 of record VBGU01000047.1, read on the forward strand.
AGTTCACCGCGCCGATCGTCGCCGCCGCCGCCGGGGCGATCGCGGCGCTCGTCACGGGCACGACCGCACTCGCGGCGGTGCTCACCTACGCGCTCGGCGCGTTCGTCGTTGCCACGGTGGTCCAGGAGTTCACGCGCGGGGTGCGAGCGCGCCGCACTCTTCATGGCGAGGGCGGGATCGCCGCATTCTCGAACCTCCTGCGCCGCAGCGGCCGCCGGTACGGCGGCTACGTCGTGCATGTCGGGATCGTTCTCGTCGCGCTGGCCGTGGCGACGAGTCAGGCGCGCACCGTGGACGCCGAGCAGACGCTCGCGCCGGGCGAGGCGCTCGTGGTGGCGGGCTACACGGTACGGCTCGACACGATTCGCCCGGTGAGCGAGCCGCAGCGCGACTCGATCGTCGCCGATCTCGTCGTCACAGGGAACGGCGCGAGCGAGCATCTGCGCCCGGCCCTCGTGCAATACCCGAACAGCGCGGCCGCGGTGGGCTCGCCAGGGATCGGCGCCGGCCTCCGCGACGACCTCTACACGATCCTCGCCGCGTATGACCAGCGCACGTTCTCGTGGGCAACGATCCGTATGCGCGTGATCCCGGGTGTCTCGTGGCTCTGGCTCGGGGGCGCCGTCGTCGGGATCGGCGCGCTCATCGCTGCGCTTCCGGCGCCACGCCGGCGTACGGTGCGGATGCCTGTCGCCGAAGTCGCGGTGTCGGCAAAGTGATCCTCGGCCGGGTCGTCAGAGTCGCCGTCGTCGTCGCGATCCTCGGTCTCGTCGTGACGCTCGCGCTCGCGTTCCGCCGCGATCCCCACGACATCCGCACCGGGACGATCGGCAAGCCCGCTCCGGGATTCACCCTCGAGCGCCTCGACGGCTCGGGGACGGTCGCGCTCGCGGATCTTTCTGGCAAGGTCGTGGTCATGAATTTCTTCGCGTCGTGGTGCCTGCCATGCACCCAGGAGAATCCCACGCTCGTCCGCGTCTACGAGCGCTATCGAGCAAGCGACGTCGTCATGCTGGGCGTGAACTACCAGGAGTCGCGCGACAACGGGCTCGCGTACGTGCGGCGCATGGGCATGGGGTGGACGACGGTCGCCGACGACGATGGCCGCGTCGCGCTGTCGTACGGGGTCTTTGGCCCGCCTGAGACGTTCTTCATCGGCCCCGACGGCGTGATCGCCGGACGGCACATCGGTCCGATCGACGAGGCCACTCTGGTGACCGCGATCGAAACCCTGCGCGCGCGAGCGGTGCGATGAACGGCCGAGTGGTCATCGCCATCGCGCTTCTCGCCCTGGCCGCCGCGCTCGTCTTCGCGGCACGCCCGCACGACGTGACCGCCGACGAGCGCATCGACCAGATCACGACCGAGCTTCGTTGCCCGGTCTGTCAGGGTCTTTCGGTGAAGGACTCGACCTCCGAGACCGCGCGCCAGATGCGCGATCTCGTCGCGCAGCGGGTGCGCGAGGGGAAGAGCAACGCGGACATCGAGGCTGAGTTCCGCGCCGCGTACGGCGACTGGATCTTCCTCTCGCCGCCCGTCGCATCGTGGAGTGGACTCGTGTGGCTCGTTCCCATCGCCGCGCTCGGCGCAGGACTGGTGCTCGTGACTGGGCGGCTGCGGAGCACCGACACGCCGCAGGCGGCGGGACCGAGCGCGAGTGAGGTCGCAGCGTTACGCGAGCGCGTCGCGCGCGAGGAGGCCGCCGAAGGATGACCATCGCGCTTTTCATCGTGCTGCTCCTCGCCGGCACGGCGGCAGTCATCGCGCCGCTAGCGCGGCGCCCGGTCGCGTGGCCGGCGGATCCCCCGGATCACCGCGACGATGTGGCGCGCGCCGTGAGCTCGCTGCGCGATCTCGAATTCGCGCGCGCGGCCGGGACGATCGCGTCCTCGGACTACACACGGCTTCGGGCATCGCTCGAGCGCGACGCATTCGCCCGCCGCGCGCCCGAGCCGCGTCGCGCTGCGCCCGTGCGCACGCTGGTCGCCGCCGCGCTGATCGCGGCGGTCACCGCCGGGGTCGCGGTGTTCTACCTGCCGCCCTCGGCCGGCGATCGCGCGCCCGGTGAAACCGTGACCGGCACCGTGCCGCAGGTCGACGCGGTTGCGGCGCTCGAGGCGCGCGCGAGCGCGAACCCAGGCGACGTCCCGACGCAGCTTGCGCTCGGCGATGCGTACGTCCAGGCCGGACGGCCCCAGGACGCGATCCCGCGGTATCAGGCGGTACTCGCGAAAGACCCGAACAACGTCGCCGCGCTCGATGGGCTCGCGCTCATCCTCGTCGCGTCGGGCAGCAACGACGGCGCGATCGTCGCCGCGGACCGGGTGCTCGCGCAGCGTCCGAAGGACCCGGACGCGCTCTTTGTGAAAGGCCTCGCGCTCTACGCGAAGCAGGATTGGAACGGCGCAGTCGACGTGTGGACGGTGTACCTCGACGTCGGGCAGTACCACTTCGGGGCGGAGATGGTGCGTGGCTTCTACGCGGATGCGAGGGCGAAAGCGGGGCGATAGTCCGGTAGACTGAGTGTCGAACGCACTCGCGTTCGATCCACGGCGGCTATGGTGTAATGGCAGCACTGGAGGTTGTGGACCTCCCTGTAGCGGTTCGAAACCGCTTAGCCGCCCAGTTGACGGTCCTATTGACACGATCCTCCGCCCCGGCACATATATCCACATAGACGAAAAGGAATTTCACTGGCTCGTCGGGATCCTCGAGGGTGAGGGAACTTTTCTCCGCGGCGCTCCGTCAAAACCTGGCACTCCGATCCTGCGGGTTTCGATGACTGACCGCGACGTCGTTGATCGCGTCGGGAACTTATTCGAACGGGCGGTGATCCGATTGCGACGACGGAGGCCGCATCACAAGATTCCGTACGCGACAACGATCAAAGGCGCTCCGGCTG
>VBGU01000264.1:0-4702 GCA_005881085.1 Chloroflexota bacterium
AACGAATGCCACTTGAGGAGATAAAAGGGCCGCTTCTCGCTGTGGGCGCCGCTCCATCCGCCGAAGAGCTCCCAGGCGCGATCGCCGATGCGGATGACGAGCAGCGCACCGACGTCCTCGCCGTCGACGCGCGCCATTCGGAGATGCAGCGCGTCGCCGAACGCCTCGACGAGCGACGCGAAATATTCGAGCGAGTGGATGCCGAACTGGTCGCGCTCGGCGACTGTGCGTAGCACGCGATGAAAGCGCGCCAGGTCTGTCGTCTTCTCCGTCACGACGCCTTCGCGCTCTGCCTTGTGGATGTACTGCCGGGTCTTCTTGCGCATTGCGCCGAGCATGGCCTCGGCGTCCTGCGCGAGATCCATGAGCAGCGTCCGCCGCGGCTGCACGTAGACCGGCGAGCGCCGGACGCCGTGCGCTTCAAGGGCTTTCGCGAGCGCGTCGCTTTCGGCGGCCTCGGGATCGCAGAGCAGGCTCACGGTCAGCCCGCGGCTCAGCGCTTTGCGCAGCGCGACGATCGCGTCGGGCAGGTTTCCGTCGTCGACGAGCGGACCGCGCGGCGCGTACGCGACATCGAGTCCCCCCACGAGGCGCTTGCGGAGCACCTGAACGCAGCCGACGCGCGCGTCCCCCTCTTCGAACACGTAGCGCTCCGCGCGCCAGCCGGTTGCGGCCTTCACCTCGGCCCATCCCGTCGATTGGAGAAGATGCGGACGCGCCGTCTCGTGCATCAGCCGGTCCCAGCCTTGCGTCTCGTCAGTGGTGGCTGGCCGTGCCCTCATCGGGCCCAAGCCTAGGCGGCGTCTTTCCCCGGGGTCGCGGCGGCTCCTGGAAGCTCGCGCGCCGTGAAGGTGCACTCCGGGTAGCGCTCGCAGCCGTAGAACATCGAGCGGCCCCTGCCGCGACGGCGAACGAGCTCGCCCTTACCGCAGTCGGGGCAGATGACGCCGGTCTTCTGCTGCGTCTTCTTGATGTACTTGCAGTCCGGATAACCGGTGCAGCCGACGAACGGGCCGAAGCGGCCGCGCCGCCTCGCGAGCGGCTTTCCGCAGTCGGGGCAGATTTCCCCTTCGAGTATTTCGAGCTGGGGCTCCTTCTGGCCCTCGAGCGGTTCGGAGTAATCGCACGCGCCCTCGGCGAGGGGCTCGCCCTTCTTGCCCTTCTTGAAGCCGGTGCACGAGTAGAAGCGGCCGTACCGCCCGAGCTTGATCATGACCGGCCGCCCGCACTTGGGGCAGATGCGGTCAGTGGCCTCCTCGGTCACGTCCGACTTCTTCACGCTCTTGTTCTTCTCTTCCACGAGCTTCGCGAACGGCTCGAAGAACTCGCGGACGACGGGGACCCACTCGACCTCGCCCGCGGCGATACGGTCGAGGTCCTCCTCCATCCGAACGGTGAAGCCCGTGTCGACGATCTCCGGGAAGTGCTCGCTCAGGAAATCGGTGACGACGAAGCCGACGTCCTCGGGCAGGAGGGCTCGGCCTTCCTTTCGAACATACCTGCGATCCACCAGCGTGGAGATCGTCGGCGCGTATGTCGACGGCCGGCCGATGCCGAACTCCTCGAGCGTCTTGACGAGCGACGCTTCCGTGAAGCGCGGCGGCGGCTGCGTGAAATGCTGCGAGGCATCGAGGCCGAGCAGCTTCAGGGCCTCGCCCTGCTGCACTTCTGGGAGCGGCGCGATCTCTTTCTCGGGCTCGTCGCTCGACTCGAAGTACACGCGGAGGAATCCGTCGAAAAGGACGCGGCGTCCGTTCGCACGCAGGAGATACGGACCCGCCTCGATGTCGAGGCGCGTGTTCTCGAAGCGCGCCGCCGCCATCTGGGATGCGATCGTCCGCTGCCAGATGATCGTGTACAGCTTGAGCTGGTCCGGCTTGAGGAAGCGCTTCACGCGATCCGGCGTGCGCGAAAGATCCGTAGGCCGTATCGCCTCATGCGCTTCCTGCGCACCCTTCGACCGCGTCTTGTAGTGGCGCGGCTTCTCGATCGCGTACGGCGCGCCGAATTCCTTCGTGATGACGTCACGGGCCTGATGAAGCGCGCCTTCGGCGACGTGAAGCGAGTCGGTACGCATGTAGGTGATGAGACCGACCGGCGCGCCATCGCCGACCGCGATGCCTTCGTACAGCTGCTGGGCGAGCACCATCGTCTTCTTTACCGAGTAGCCGAGCTTGCGCGACGCCTCCTGCTGCAGCGTCGAGGTCGTGAACGGCGGCGCGGCATTGCGGCCGCTCTCGCGCTTCTCAACGCTCTTGACGGCGTAGGCGGCCTCGGCGAGCGCGGCTCGGATCCGGTCGGCGGTCTCGCCGTCGTGAATTTCGAGCTTGTGACCCTTCTGCTGGATGACCTCGGCGGAGAACGTCTCCCCCGCGTGGTTCGCGAGCGCGGCCTCGAGGGTCCAGTACTCCTGCGGCTTGAACGCCTGGATCTCGCGCTCGCGGTCGACGATGAGGCGGAGCGCGACCGACTGGACGCGGCCGGCGGAGAGGCCGTACCGGATCTTCTTCCAGAGGAGCGGGGACATCGTGTATCCGACGAGCCGGTCGACGACCCGGCGCGCCTGCTGGGCGTTCACCAGGTCCTGATCGATGTCGCGGGGATGCTTAAAGGCCTCTTCGATGGCGGCGGGCGTGATCTCGTGGAAGGTCACGCGGCGGAGCTTGGATTTCGGGACCTTGATGATGTCGGCGAGATGCCACGCGATCGCCTCGCCCTCGCGGTCGAGGTCCGTGGCCAGCCAGACGTGGTCGGCGGCCTTCGCCTCACGCCGGAGCGTCCGGGCGTGCTTTTCCGAGTCGTCCGGAACGATGTACTCCGGGACGAACGTTTTTAAATTGACGCCCATCTTTGACTTCGGAAGGTCGCGGATATGACCGAACGAAGCCTCGACCTTGTAGTCCGGACCGAGCATCCGTTCTAGAGTTCGCGCCTTCGTCGGGCTCTCCACCACGACCAGATTTCGTGCCGCTACCGCCAATTCGTTTCCTTTCGCCTACCAAAAGAGCGCCCCATCCGGGCGCCCTCCCTCTACCACTCTAACGTCGGCGTCCACCTGACAGCAGGCAGACAAGCGAGGGAGGGGACCGCAGGCAGGGCCAAAAACCTAGGGAATACGGCGCGCCGACGCCGCCGAGGGCCCCCGCGCGGTGGGGCACCGGCCGGAGGCCGGGGGGTACGCCGCCGCGTAAAGAGGGTTTCGGCGGCGTCGGCGTCAGCTCCTAGAGCAAGTCTTCTCGGTCTTCGCGCTTGAGGCGGTCGACGATCGCTTTGACTTCCTCAGAGCGCTCCTTAGAAGTGATCAGGAGGGCGTCCGGGGTGTCGACGACAACAAGGCCCTCGACGCCGATCAGCGCAACGGTCTTCTGGGGAGCCCAGATGTAGTTGTCGTGCGCGTCCTCGGCGACCAGGTCCCCGGATGCCCAGTTGTCCGCCTTGGAGACGATCTCCGCCAGGCGCGCCCAGGAGCCGACGTCCTGCCAGCCGATGTCGGCCGGGACCACGGCCACGTTCTCCGCTTTCTCGGCGATGCCGTAATCGACCGTGGTCCGGTCGGTCTCTTCCCATACCTCGGCGAGGACCGATTCGTAGCGCGGCGAGCCGATCGCCTCGCGAAGCGCGTCGAGCGCCTTCGCGGTGCGCGGGAGATGCTTCTCGTACGCGCGCAGGATCTCCTCGACCCGCCACACGAACATCCCGGCGTTCCAGTAGTGCCCGCCTTCGGCGACCATGCGCTCTGCGGCGTCCCGCTTGGGCTTCTCGACGAACCGCTTGACGGCGCGTACCTCGACAGGGGCTTCGATGTCGAGCTTGTCCCCCGCCTCGATATACCCGAACCCGGTGTCCGCCCGCTCCGGCGTTATCCCGAGCGTCACGAGGTGACCGCGATCGGCCGCCGCGGTCGCGGCGATGAGCACCTTGCGGAACTGCCCGCGGTTGCCGACGACGTGATCGGACGGGAGCACCGCGACGATCGCGTCCGGGTCGAAGGCGCCGAGCGCCGCCATCGCGAGCCCGATCGCGGCGGCGTTGCCGCGCGGGTACGGCTCGACGACGAGGTGGTCGACCGATAGATCGGGCAGCTGCTCGTGGATGAGCGCGCGGTGCTCGGGTGGCGCGACGACGAAAATGCGCTCGTTTGGCACGAACTCCGAAACTCGGTCCACGGTGTCCTGCAGGAGGCTCCGGTCGCCGAGAAGATTGAGGAACTGCTTCGGTCGGTCGCGGCGCGAGAGTGGCCAGAGGCGCGTTCCGGCGCCGCCGGAGAGGACCAGGACGTACAGCCTAGGCATCGACTCCGGAGTTAGAGGCCGAAGTAGTCGAGGTGCATCGCCGATCGCACGTCATGAAGTGTCTTTCTCGCCTCGCCCCGCGCGCGGTCGCTTCCCTCCTCGATGATCCGATCAACCCCTGTCGGATCGGCCGCGTAGCGCGCTCGGCGCTCGCGGATCGGGCGAAGAAACTCCTCGACCGCGGCGACGAGGCTCCGCTTCACCTCGACGTCGCCGACCTTGCCCTCCCGGTAACGGCGCTTGAAGTCCTCGACTTCTGCCTTATTGGGGTTGAACGTGTCGTGGAAGATGAAGATGGGGTTTCCCTCGACCCGGCCGGGCGTCGTCGCGCTGACGCGGTTCGGATCGGTGTACATCCCCATGATCTTCTTCTCGACGGTTTTGAGGTCGTCGGTCAGGAAGATCGCGTT
>VBGU01000264.1:4756-15249 GCA_005881085.1 Chloroflexota bacterium
GAGCGCCTCCGGGATCGGAAACACGGGGCCGAAGAGCGCATTGAAGCGGCGCGCGATCTCACGCGTCAGCTCGACGTGCGATTCCTGGTCGCGTCCTACGGGAACCAGGTCGCCCTTCACCATGAGGATGTCCGCGGCTTGGAGAATCGGGTAGCCGAGGAGCCCGTAAGTCGCAACCGCCAGGTTGTGGTCGCGCATCTGATCCTTCAGCGTCGGGATCCGCTGCGCCCGCGGCACGGTCACGAGCATGGAAAAGATCAGGAAGAGCTCGGTGACCTCAGGAATGAGGGATTGCAAATAGATCGTCGTCTTGTTTGGGTCGATCCCTACGGAGAGGTAGTCGATGACGAGGTCGCGGATGTTTCGACCGATCTCCTCGAGATCCGTCAGCCTGGTCGTGAGCATGTGGTAGTCGGCGATCAGGAAGAAGCTCTCGTACTCGTCCTGCAGCCTCACGCGGTTCGCGAGCGTGCCGTAGTAGTTCCCCAAATGAAAACTCTTCGCCGTCGGGCGGTCGCCCGTGAGGATGCGCTTCCGCGTCGTCTTCGCGGAAGTCGATGGCTCTGGCTGCCCGACAGCAGTGGCCTGAGCGCTCATGGGAGATGCGATGGTACAGGCAGCACGCGGGCGAGCTCCTCCGCCACGAGAGTCCCGACCTCGTCGCGTTTGCCGACGAAAAAGTGGTCGACGCCGCCAACCGTCGCGATGCGCGCGTGCGGGACCGCCGTGCGGAGCTCCTCGGCTGTGCCGAACTGGTCGTTCTCCGCCGCGACGACGAACATGCCCTCCGGGATCGTCGGGAGGGCGCGTGGCGCGAAGCTCACATCCTTCGTGCCGACGCCGACGAGGGCGACGGCATCGGCCCGGCCGCCGCGCTCGAGGTACGCGAGGACCTGGAACGCCCCGAAGCTGTACCCGACGAGGCCGAGCGGAAGGCCCGGCGCGACCGTGCGCGCGTAATCGACCGCCGCGGCGACGTCGTCGGTCTCGTGTCGGCCGCCACTCCACTCACCCGCGCTGGCGCCGACGCCGCGGAAGTTGAAGCGCAGCGCGAACCATCCGCGGTCCGCGCACGCGCGCGCGATCGCAGCCATGATCGGGGTCCGCATCGTGCCGCCGTGCGTCGGCAGGGCGTGCGCGATCACGACGATCGCGGTGGGCTCGACGTCGGGTATGCGCAGCGTCGCCTCGAGCCGCTCGTCGATGCGCCGCGCTTCCTCGCGCACACGCGAAGTCTGCGGGAACCGACGTCGCTCGGCCGCTGTATAGGCTTCCGACATGCAAGCGATCGGGGGGCTTCGCCCCCCGGCCCCCGTCGTGCTCGCCTTGGTCGCCGCGGTCGCTTGCCAGGCCGCTCAGACCCCAGGGCCGCAACCCTCAACGAACCCGGGTGCGAGTTCCATCGCAGCGAGCGCCTCGGCCACCCCCGCGGCCTCGCCGACACAGAGCTTCCCCACCCGCGACGGGGCGTGCGCCATGCGGGTGAGCGAGAGCTTCACCCTCGCGAACGACATGAACTGCACCGGGGACGGCATGGTCATCGTCTCGGACAACATCACCGTCGATCTCGGCGGGCACACGCTTACCGGCCCCGGGATGGGCCCGCAGACCTGGCCGCTCCCCCAGCTCGACAGCGTCGGGGTGCGGGTTGGCGGCCACACCGGCGTGACCATCCGCAACGGGAAGACGACCGCGTTCTCGACGGGGATCTACTTCATCGACATGGTGTCGAGCTCGATCGAGANNNTGCGCAACCGCTTCGGTTTCTACATCCACGCGTCGCAGAAGATCACCGTCAAGGACTCGGACGTCGAGTTCAACATCTACGGGCTGCACTTACAGAACTCGGACGACTGCGTCCTCGTGAACAACCTGCTCGCGCGCCAGACCTACAACAGCCCTGGCGGCTACGGCCTCTATCTCTACGCGAGCTCGCGGAATCGCGTGTCCGACAACACGATCGACTCGAACATCAACTGGGGCATCTGGTTCAGCGACGCGAAGGAGAACGTGATCTTCCACAACAACGTCGTGGGCAACAACCCGCCGGTCAGCGATAACACCGAGGGCTCCAACGTCTGGTACGACAAGCAGACGAAGGAGGGCAACTGGTGGGCCGACTACAAGGGCAAGGACGGCGACAACGACAGCATCGGCGACTCGCCCTACCCCATCCTCGGACCCGGCGGCATGGTCGACCCGTACCCGTTCGTCGCAAAGGACGGCTGGAAGACCAAGCGCCGCTCGACGATCGACCATTACGAGCCCGCCGCGGCGCGGCCGCCGCGCGCCGTCACGGTCATCGCGCTCGCCGGTGGCAGCGCCTACACCGCGCGCCCGGGCGACGACCGCGCGACGCTGCGAATACCTGACGTTTCGCAGATCGCGATGGGCACCGACGAGCGCACCCTCTACGCCGCGTCGGGCAAGACGGTGATGGCGCAGGACATCGTGACCGGCGAGACGCACGATCGATCCTCATACGCGGTGGACGGCATCGTCGCCGCCAATCGCGACGGCCACTCGGTGCTCGTCGTCGGACCGCAGGGCGCGGAGCAGCGCGACCTCACGACCGGCCACAGCGAGTTCTTCGACTACCACGGCACTCCCGAAGCGCTCGCGCCGAGCTACAAGCACAACCACGTGTTCGTGGCGACGCCACGGGGCATCGACCTCCTCTACCTGAACCTCGGTGGCCGCACGCCGTACACGATCCCGCTCGACGGCGCGCCGAGCGCGATGGTCATGGCGGAGTCGGGCACCCGCATCTACGCCGCGATATCGGGCCAGCGTGTCGTCGACGTCGTGGACACCGAGCAGTACGCGGTGGTGGATCGCATCGCCACCGACGCACTCCCGACGTCGCTCGCGATCTCGCCGCGCGAGGACATCCTCTACGTCGGATCCGCCAGCGGCATCGCGGCCGTGACGATCCGCGACCGGTCGGTCATTGCGACGGCGGCGTTCCTGGGCTCGGTCGTCGACCTAGCGGTGTCGCCAAACGGCGATCAGCTCTACGTCGCTCTCGCCGGACTTTCACACGCGATCGCGGTGCTGGACGCGCCGCACCTGCGTGTCGGGCATGTCATAGAGCTCGACAACGACCCGAGTCGCATCCTGGTGGCGAGCTACTGAACACCCCGCATCGCCAATCGCCTCGCCCGCGTTAGAAAGGGGCAGTGGGGCGAACCGCGGCAACCACCGACGCGCGCGAGCGCGCCCATCTGCTTATTCGGCTCGCGGCCATTGCCCTGGGCGGAACCCTCGTTCTTCTTGCCGGCGTCGGTGCGACCTCTCTCGCCGCCCTCATCCTCGTGCTGTATCTCGCGGCCGCGGTGAGCGTCCGGTACTCCCCCCTACTTCAGAGGGTCCCATTCGGTGTGCCGGTACTCGACGTGGCCGCGGTCACGGGCCTGGTGTTCGCGCTTCCGCTCGAGCTCGGCCCGTGGATCCTGTATGCCTTCGCGATCGGCGTGGCCGCCCTGCGGTCCGGTCCCGTCGGCGCGGTCGCGGCGACAGCCCTCGCCGTCGTCGGCTACGACGCCGCACTCGTCGCACGCGGCGAGCAGGCCCGGGCGACCGACCTCTGGCCGGTGCAGGCGCTCATCGCCATCGGCCTCGTGATCGCCGAGATCGTCTGGGCCCTCGGGCGCCAGGACCTGGAGACCCTCTGGTCCCGCATTCACGCGCGCGCGCTCAGCGGGCTGACCCGCCAGCGCGAGCCGGAAGAGCTGCTTCGCGCACTCGTCCCCGAGCTCGCCCGACTTCAGAGCGTCCGCGGGGCGTGGGTCTGGGCGCTCGCACCGGATCAGCGCGTGCGTACGATGGTCACCGCCGGCGCGGCGCCGGCAGCCGAGGTGATCGTTTCCGCCGACGCCCTGCGCGCGCTCCGGGCTCCGTCGCCCCTCGAGCGCATCGTGCCGAACATGACCGGCCTGTCGATTCCGATATCGGTCGACCCGCCGCTTGTGATCGGGGTCGCGCTCGAGTCGATCAAGGATGAGGACCGCGCCGCGACGACCGGGGCGATCCACGATCTCGTCGGCGACGCCGCGTCGCTTCTGGGGGCGGCGTTCGAGCGGACCCGGCGTGAGGCCGAGATCCAGGCACTCGAGGCGACGGTGCGCGGGATCGCGGAGATCGACGGCGAGCGCACCCAGGCCGGTGTCCTCGCTTCGACCGTCTTGGAAGCCGGCCGCATCGCCGCCGGACAGGCCGCGATCGTCCGCCCAGCCGAAGGGACCGTGATCGTCGGCGACCTTCCGGGCGGCGCGCTCGCCGAGCTCGCCCGCGATCGGCGTCTTCCGGCGGTCGTCGGCACGAACGAGGCGCCGCTCGCCGCGCAGACGATGGGCGCGGACACGACGGTCGCCCTCGTCACCATCTCCGACGGACGCGTGCTCGCCGCGGTGGGGCCGGCCGAGGTGCTCACGGCGCGGCTGCCGCTTCTCGAACGGCTAGCCCGGGCGGCGCGCGACCGGCTTGACATCGTTTCGGAGCGCGACGCGATGCAGCTCGCGGCGAACGAGCTCGGCCGCGACGTCGAGACTCTCGGCGGCGCGCTACGCGCGAAGGAAGACGCGCTTGCCACCGCGGTGCACGAGCTCCGCAATCCGCTCACCGCCGTGCACGGGTACGCGACCCTCATGTCGCGGAACCTGCAGGCCGTGCAGGGACAGCTCACCCAGCTCGAGCGTCTGATGGCGGACCTGCTGAGCGCCGAGCACCGGACCGAAGGGGGCGAGGCGCCAGCTGAAGCGGTCAGCGGCGCGCGCGAGGCGATCGCGCGCGCGCGCGTTCGCGGGGCGAGGATCGACCTCGATGCACCGGCTGGACCCGTGCGCGTCGCCATCGGCGAGGCGCGGTTCGCGCAGATCCTCGACAACCTCATCTCGAACGCGATGAAGTACTCGCGGCCGGCGGCGCCGATCGTCGTGACGATCGCCGTCGAGGGCGGTCACGGGATGGTGGGCGTCGCCGATCAGGGGATCGGCATCCCGCCCGACGACCTCGCCCGGGTGTTCGATCGTTTCTATCGCGTCGGCGGGACCGCCGACGCCGTCGCTGGGCAGGGTCTCGGCCTCTCGATTTGCAAGGAGATCGTCACAGCACACGGCGGAAAAATCTGGGTCGAGAGCGCCGGCAGCGGACACGGAAGCACCTTCTCGTTCACGCTGCCGCTGGCGGTCGCCGCGCCGACGACGTAGGGCCCGAGCAGCGTCGGGGTCTTCTGAGCGAGCGGCCCCTGGACGGCGGTCCATCGCGATCCCACGAGGGGCCGAGCGAGGAAGACCCCGGCGGTGCCCCTGCGCCCCCATCGACGCGCTAGACCGCGGGCGGCATGTGCTTCTGAAAGAACCGAACGACCTTTGGCCACGCGTCGGCGCGGTTCTTCGCCTTCGCGAGGCCGTGGCCTTCGTCTTCGTAGCGACGTCACGTCCGCGTGAGCGGAGCGTCGAGACGATTTGCTCGGCCTCTTGCACCGGCACACGTGGGTCGTTCGCGCCGTGGATGACCATGAGCGGGGCCTCGATACGGTCGATGAAGTTCAGCGGTGAGATCGATTCGAGGAAGTCGGCATCCTTCTCCGGGTCGCCGTACTCGGCGGCGCGCAGCGGCCGGCGCCACGAGGCGGTCCGGGCGAAAAAGGTCACAAAGCTCGCGATGCCGACGATGTCCACGGCCGCGGCCCATTTGCGGTCCGCGCAGAACGTGATCGCCGCGAGAGTCATGAATCCGCCGTACGAGCCGCCGATCACGCCGATGCGATCGGCGGGCGCGACGCCTGACGACGCAAGCCACGCCGCAGATGCATCGAGGTCGCGCACCGAGTCCATGCGCAGGCGCACGTCGTCGAGGGACATGTACGCGCGGCCGTAGCCGGTGGAGCCGCGGACGTTCGGCTGAAGTACGTTGAATCCCGCCGCGACGAGCGCGACCGTGAGCGGATTCCACAGCGGCCGGGCCTGCCCTTCGGGACCGCCGTGCACCTGCACCACCGTCGGGCGCGGACCCTTCGGCCCGCCTCGGGGACGCAAGAGGAATCCCGGGATGGTCCGGCCGTCGAACGACTTCCAGGAGACGAGCTCGTCCTCGGGAAGCCCCTCGGGCGAAAGCCCGGCCATCTGCGGCGGGACCGCGAGCTTCGCCGGGCGGCCCGGGGGAGCGACGTACACGGCGGACGGAGCGTCGAATCGAGCCCATGCCACCGCGACCGTACCGTCCGTCGCGACTGCGAGGCTGTCGCCGATGAGATCGGTCGCGAGATCACCGGGCGGAAGGCCGGCGATCGGCGCGTCCTTTCCGCCGGAAAGTCGACGGACCTCGGATCGCCCATCGACGTTGACGGCGTAAGCGACTTGCGCGCCGGCGACTGCGAGCTCGTCGACGACCCGGTCGGGCGCGACGACGAAGCGGAACGACCCGTCCAGCCCCAGGCGCGCGATCGCCGGGAGGTCGCGGCCGCGGTCGGAGAGCGCGAGGACCCCGTCCTCGAACGCATGCGCCGACTGGTGCATCGCCGCCGGGGTTTCCGGAGTCAGCATCTTGGTGGAACCGTCGCGCTCGACGAGCGAGAGGTGGTTCTGATCGCCGCGGGCGCGGTTGGTGGTGACGACGATGCGGCCATCCCCGAGTACGGCGGCTCCGAACCCGGTGCCGTCATGACGGAAACGCGGTTTCGGCGTGCCACCTTGAGCAGGAAACTCGTGAAGATCGAAGTACCGCTCGTCTCTGAGATTGGCGAACACCAGGACTGCGCGGCCGTCAGGCGTCCAGTCGACGACGTGATGGATCCGATCCGTCTGCGTCGAGACGCGGCGAGCCTCGGTGCCGTCCGCGTTCATCACCCAGAGCGCCCAACGCTCGTCGCCGCCTTCGTCGGCGCCGTACGCGATCTGTGTACCGTCGGGCGAGAGGCTATATGCGCCGACGCGATCGGCCTCGTACGAGAGACGCCGCGGGACTCCCCCGGTGACCGGCACGCTCCACAGCTGGACCGTGCCGGTCAGGTCACTGACGAAGTAGAGAGTCCCCGCATTGGGGGAGAGCGCGACGCGTGTCGCGCCGCGCGCGTCGAGGATCCGTATCAGAGAAGGGGGCACCGACGGAGTCTGGCATGGCGAGGTGGAGAATGGGCCGCGGTGGGTGGTCGCGGCCTCGCGGTGGGGTTGGTCTGCGCGTCCCTGGCGAGCGCATGCGCACCCGGTGGCGGTATCGTCGCGCCGTCGACGACCCCATCCATGTCGGGTCCAGCGATCACCGAGACGGTGATCCAATCCGGGCTCATCGTCCCGTGGGAAGTCGCCATCGCACCGGACGGGCGCATGTTCGTGACCGAGCGGCCTGGAACGATCAGCGTCTTCGAGAGCATGGCGCCGATGGCGAAGCGGGTCACGTCGACGCAGGTCTCTGGAGTCCGCGCGATGGGCGAGGCTGGTCTCCTCGGTCTGGCGCTCGACCCGGACTTCTCGCGTAACCAGTTCCTCTACATCTGCGCGTCGCGCCTCGATCAGGGCGAGTGGCGCAACGAGGTCCTTCGCTATCGCGCGTCGACGAGCGCGCTCGCGGTCGACACCACCATCCTCCGCTCCGGGATCGTTGCGAGCGGGCTGCATGACGGCTGTCGCATGCGTTTCGGCCCTGATGGCAAGCTCTGGATCGCCACCGGCGACGGCGGCCTGCCGGCCCGCGCCCAGGACGCCACCTCGCTCAACGGCAAGGTGCTCAGGATCAACGCCGACGGCTCCGTCCCGAGCGACAACCCGACCCTCAAGGGCCAGTCGGCGCCGTCCGCGGTCTACGCGCTCGGGCTGCGCAATCCCGGTGCCGTGGCATTCGATCCCAGGTCCGGCACCTGCTTCGTCGTGGACGCTGGCGACCAGATACAGGATGAGATCAACGAAGTCTCCGCCGGCGCAAATTTCGGCTGGCCCGCCGCGCTCGGGCCGAACGGTTCCAGCCGCGGCTTCGTCGATCCGGTCTGGAGCTCTGGACCGTCGACGCTCGCGGTCGCGGGCGCGGTATTCCTCTCGGGTCCGGAGTGGGGCGCATGGGCCGACTCCCTCGTCGTCGCGACGCTGAAGGAGCAAGACCTCCGCCGGTTCACTGTCGACGACAAGCACGCGACGGAGCACGAGATCCTTCTCAACCAGAAGTACGGCCGCCTCCGTGCCGTGACCGCCGCGCCTGATGGCTCGCTGCTCGTGACGACGAGCACCGGAAGCGGCGACCGGATCATCCGCATCGTGCCCGCGCGCTAACGGGCGACGATCACGGTCGGTCTGGGCGTCCGCGCTGGGCTCGTGCTCTCGACCTTCGTCGCTCTCCTGGCGTTCATCGGTCTCACCCCGGAGCTCTCGTGGGTGCCGGAAGCTCCGCTCCTGGCGGTCTCCGTTCTCGTACCGCTCGTTGCGTATTCGGTCACGGGATTCCGGGCTGAGCGGCGCTCGCGGAGTGTCGGAAACAGCGTTGTCGCGAGCGCGGTGGCCGGTGTAGTGAGCGGCCTCGCCGGTGGGTTGTCCTTCGTTCTCTTCGGCAAGTCGCTGCTCAACGTGCCCATCGGGCTCGTCCTCGGATGCCTAGCAGGAGCTGTGTGGGGAGCGGTTGGCGCGATCGTGAGCGCGCGCTCGCGGAAGAGCCTCGACACAAGCGGGTGAGCGAGACTTCCGTCATGAGGCAGAAGGCTCGAATCGCCGTGCACCGCAGTAGTCGGTGGCTGGCCGTCGCCTTCATCGTCGGTGCGTGCGGAACCCAGCCCGTCGCGTCGACGGCGACTCCGGCTGGTCTGAGCCAATCGCCGCCGTCGGACTGGACAGCTTCGAGGGACGCGCGTCGCCCCGGACCTGGCTTTACCGGATCGCAACGAACGTCTGCCTGACCGCCCTCGCGCGTGCGAGAACGCATCGTGTGTTGCCCGAGAGCCAGGGACCGGCTGTGGACTTCGCACCCCTGGGCGAAGGGGACAGGGAAATCGCTTGGCTCGAGCCGTATCCCGATGCGGCGCTCGATGGCATCTTGGACCGCGCTCCCGGTCCAGAAGCGCATTACGAGACGCGCGAGGCGATCCGGCTCGGTTTCATCGCGGCGATCCAAGAGCTGCCGTCCCGCCAGCGCGCGACCCTGCTCTTGCGCGACGTTCTCGGCTTTTCTGCCGTCGAGACGGCTGACCTTCTCGGGTCGTCGGTGGCATCGGTGAACAGCGCCTTGCAGCGGGCGAGGACAACGGTCGGGCAACTTCTGCCAAGCGGCGAGACCCATACTCGGCCCGCGCTCGACGACCGACAGCACGCGCTGCTCAGCAGATACGTGCGCGCGTGGGAAGCCTCCGACGTCGAGGCCTTCATCGCCCTGCTGAAGGAGGACGCGGTCTGGACGATGCCGCCGTGGCGCCAGTGGTTCATCGGACCAGAGACGATCAGGGCGTTCATCAGCTGGGCGTGGCGGCCCGAACGTGGCCGCCGCCAGCATCTCGTGCCGACCGCGGCCAACGGCCTGCCGGCGTTCGGCTATTACCGCGCCCAGCGCGAAGACCCGCAGTGGCGTGCGTTCGCGATCCAAGTACTCACGCTCCACGACGACACCATCGCGTCCGTGACGAACTTCGTGGATTCGAGGCTGTTCGCCGGCTTCGGCCTGCCGCCGGTCCTGCCGCGGACCCCGGACCGATGAGTTTGAGTCCCATCCCCAGTCTCTAGAGGCAGGAGGTGCCTAATGCAGAAGACCGCCGTCACAGGGAGCCCTGGTTTCATCTCGATAACCGTCAGCGATGCGAAAAAGTCCGCCTCGTTCTACGAACAGCATCTCGGCGCCGTCCGCGACACGTTCGACTTCGGCCCCGACGCGGTCGCGTTCGTGGGCTGGCCCACGTTCGCGCTCTCATCCGTCCGCCGTCCCGGGCAGCCGAGCCCGTCCCCCAGGAACGCGAGCATTCAGCTCTGGTGGCGGGCAAGCGACGCGCAGGCGCTCTACGAAAAAGTCGTCGCGGCCGGTGTCCCCATCCTCACCGAGCCGTTCGACGGCCCGTTCGGACGCACGTTCGCGATGTCGGACCCGGATGGCTACCGCATCACCATCTACGAGAAAGACCAGCCATTGTTCTGGCCGCCGAAGGGGAGCTGACCCCGGATCCCCAGACTGCGCGCTAGCGTCGGATGAACCGCCCGTCCGGCGCAGGGGCGATGGAACCGCGAATGACGAGACGCGCAAGACGCGATGAGAGGTCGCCCACGCCCAATCCCAGGCGGCGCGCCAGGGAATCCGGGCCGGCGGGCGAGCTCGCGAGCGCGTCGAGGATCCGCGCGTCGAGGTCGTCGACGTGGTAAGTCCGTGATCGTGGGGGAGCTCCGAGCGCGTCGAGCAACATCGCCGCTTCAGTCAGCGCCTTTGCCCGGCCGGTCGCGATGAGCGCGTTCGCGCCGGCCGAGGCGGCCACGCCGATCGGACCCGGCACCGCGTAGACGCGACGTCCGAGCTTGCGCGCCTCGTCCGCGGTA
>VBGU01000265.1 GCA_005881085.1 Chloroflexota bacterium
GCACATGTTCGTCTTCTACTACGCCGTGCTCTCCGAGGTATCGCCGCCGGTCGCGCTGTCGCCGTTCGCCGCGGCGGCGATCACCGGTGGCAATCCGTACAAGACGATGATGCTCACCTGGAAATACGCGCTGCCCTGCTTCCTCGTCCCCTTCATGTTCACGCAGCCGGACGGCCTCGCGATCCTCTGGACCGGATCGAGCATCCCAGAGGCGGCCCTCGCGTCGGTCTCGGCTGCGGTCGGGATCATCGCGCTCGTGGCCGGCGTCGGCGGCTACCTGTTGCAGCCGACCAACCTGGTCGAGCGCGTCTTTCTTATCGCGGGTGGTCTGCTGCTGCTGGCCCCAGGGCTCGGCGCGGACATCGCCGGGCTCGCCCTCTTCGGGATGGCAGCCGCGTCGCAGCTCTTCCGCGCGCGCCGGCCCGCTACCGCCGCCGCATAGAGGGCGCGACCGGGTCAGGCGCCTGCACGCTCCTCGGTCGGCACGCTTTCCATGAGCTGGCTCTTGAGCTCTTCCATGCGCGTGCCCATGTCCTCGAGCTCGTCTTTCTTGAAGGCCCTGCGGACCTTCGGGAACATCTTGCCCTCTTCTTCCTCGAACGCGTGGTGCTCGATGTTCTCCATCATGACCTTGAACTTCGCAGCCCACTCTTCGGCATCGAACGGCGTGCCCTCGATCTCCGCCTTCACCATGTCGACGAAGTGGTGCTCCTCGTACGACTCGGTGACGAGCTCCTCGAGCTGCTTTGAGGTCGCGCGCTTCTTCACCTCGGGATAGAAGATCTGCTCCTCGATCTTCTCGTGGATCGTGAGCTCCTCGACGAGCTTGTTGAAGAGCTGTTCGCGTGTCTTGATGCCGCGCTCGGTCGTCTTCTCGATCTCGCCCATGAGCTGCTTGACCTTCTGATGGTCCTGCTCGAGCAGTGTCAACGCGTCCATCACCGCCTCCCGATTGACAGGTTTTGGCGGTGCGTAGAGCAAAGCCGCTGCCAGTTACAAGAAGCTCGCGTCCAGCGAGCCTTCTTATGCAGGCCGGGCGATAGTCCGGGTCGACGCGCGAACCGGCAGCGGCTCGCTTGTCCGATGTACGTCGAGGACGTTTAGAGGACGCCCTCCAAGTAGTCGGCGAGGATCGTGAACGTGCGGATCTTCTGCTGGATGTCGGCGCTACCGTGGCCCTCGTCGGCGAGCTCTACGTACTCGAAGTCTTCGCCTTCTCGCTTGCCGAGCGTGAGCAGCTTGTCGCGGAATATGCGCGACTGCGAAACCGGACAGCGCGGGTCGTTCACCCCGTGGACCATGAGGAGCTTCGCGGTCAGCTGATCGGCGAACTCGATCGCGCTCCGGTCGCGCCAGAGGTCGCGGTCGATCTTTGGATCGCCCATCTGCTCGCGAAGGAAGTACCGGAAGTGCTCCTTGCTCTCGTCCCACATCCGATGCAGGTCGCTGATGCCGACCCAGGCCACCGCGGCGCGCCAGAGATCCGGTTTCTTCGTGGCCGCGACGAACGTCATGAACCCGCCGTAGCTTCCGCCGAACACGACGAGCCGCTCGCGGTCGACGTAGGGGAGCGCCTTCAAAAAGTCCGCCCCGGCGGCGACGTCCTCGAGATCCGCGCCGCCCCAGTCCTTGAGCGCCGCGTCGCGGAAGTCGACGCCATACCCGGTCGAGCCGCGGATGTTCGGTTCGAGCACGACGAGGCCGCGGTCGACAAGGAACTGCGCGAACGGATCGAACCCCCGAAACCATTGTCCGGTCGGTCCCCCGTGGACGTGCACAAGCGCCGGCAGCTTCTCGCCCGGCGCGATGTCACGGGGGCGGTACAGGAGGGCCGGGATTTGTTTCCCGTCGAACGTCTCGTACCAGACGTGTTCCGCGTTCACGAAGACCTTTGGGTCGATCGATCCGTACTCAGGCTCGAGCAGCGCCTCGGCCGTGTCGGTCGCGAGGTCGTAGGCGACGAGAGCCGAGCGGGTGACGTCCGTCGAGTAGTTGATCAGGAGCTTGGTGTCGTTCGCGAAGAACTGCGCGCCGAGCGCGAATCCTGCGGGCAGCTTGAGCTCGCGCGCCTTCCCGGTGTCGACGTCGTAGAGGATCGGCCTGACCTGCGACTCCTCGTTGCGAATGGTCACGAGCCACCTGCCGTTCTTAGAGAACCGCAGCGCGTGCTCCTCGATGCCTTCCGGGGAGTACCAGCGAACCTCGCCCGTCTCGACATCGACGATGCCGGCGCGGTTCTGTCCCGACGCGTCGCTCGTCGCGGCGATACGGCGGCCGTCAGGGTGCCAGTCGCCGATCGTGTCCTGCGAGCCGGGACGCACGCTGAAGATCTTCTTCGCGCCGGTCCCGTCGGGCCGGATCACGTAGCCGTCGCGGTTCTTCAAGTACGAGCCGTCCTCGTTCGTGACATAGCTGATCCACTTACCGTCGTCCGACCACAGGCCCCCGAACACGGGGAACGCGTTACGAGTGAGCGGTGTGTAATCGGAGCCGTCCGCGCGGATCTTCCAGATGTTGAGCTGCCCGGGACGGTCGGGCGACTCGGGAAGACGCTTGTTCGTTCCGACCGTGAGCCATTCGTCCTCCGGACCGAACTGGATCGCGTGCTCCTCGGCGGCCGGATCGCTCGTGAGCTGCGCGACCGTGCCGGTCTCGACCTCGATCTTGTAGAGGTCGTGCTGCTCGTTGCCGCCGGCGTCCCTGCCGAACGCGATGAAGCGATCGTCGCGGCTCCACGCAAATCCGGTGCGCATGGCGCGCGGCACCTCGCCGTGGCTCACCTGGCGCAGGGCCTTGGTCGCGAGATCCATGACGTAGAGCTCGATCCGCCCCGACCTGTCCCAGTAAAAGCCCACCTTGTCGCCCTTCCACGAGACGAGCGGAAAGAAGAACGACGGCAGGCGGCACAACTCTTCGAGCGGGATGCGCGGCTGACGTCTGATCATGACGGCCACTTTTCGGTCCTCCCCTGGTAGGTCGCCCACACTGTAAAAGACCGAGCCCGCGGCAGGCACATCAGACCCGTGCGTCGGCGAGCTCTCGCTACTTGGTCTCGCCCTTCTTGGCCCGCGTCTTGTTCGTCGTCGCGGCCGCGATCCGCTCCGCGGTCTTGTTGGACCGTCCGCGCGCCGTCTCACTCCTCTTGATGTGCTCGTACTGGCGCTTTCGTTTCGCGCTCTTGACACCGCGTGGTGGCATGGGACACCTCCACGAAATCCGTATCTCTTCGCCGGAATGACGGCAAAATCCGGACCAGATCCACTGCCTCGTCAGTACGCTTCCTTCATGAGCGCGCGCTTGCTCGCGATGGCGATGATTCTGGTGGCGGCATGCGGACCTACGGCGAGAGCCAATAGTGAGACGCCGTTACCGTCGCCGCTGGCCCTACCGACCCCGCCGGAGGAGCCCGGCCTCCCGACGCCTACACCCACCCTAGGTATTGGGGGCCCAGGTGGGTTTGGGGCCGCGACGCCCGAGCCGCCGCCCCTTGTGACGCGCGAGATCGCCGGGATGGATTTCGCGCTCATGTCGGGAGCCGCCGACCTGCGCATCGAGGCGGTTCTTTCGCGCGGGGACGAGGAGGTCGTGGCTGCGACGGTTGCGGCGGACATTCCCGCGGTCGAGCGCGAATTCGGCGCGCATCCGGTCATCTACGTATTCGGCAGCGTCGAGAGCTACGCCGACGGGTTCGTGCGGATCTTTGGATACTCGCGCGCGACCGCGACCTTCGTCGCCGAGAACTCCGTTTCGTTCTTCGAGCCGTCGCTTCGGCTCATCGCCGTCAACTGGGAGGCGATACGCGCGCGCCGGCCCGTCGCGGCGATCCGGCACGAGCTCACTCATCTCTTGACGCTCGACGCGTGCTCGCCGCGATGTGACCTCGTCCCCGCGTGGCTCAATGAAGGACAGGCCCGGCTCGCGGAGGCCGTCGTACCCGGCGGCGAGTGGCGCCTGCTGCGCGTTCGGTACGAGGCCGCGTCGATGGCGACGACGGGGACCGTCCTACCGCTCAACACCCTGGTGTCCCAGCTCGCATGGAATTCGCTCACCGATTGGGCCGGGTACTTCAAGTACCAGGAGTCGGCTCGCGCCGTCGAGCTCCTTCGCGAAGACGTTGGCG
>VBGU01000266.1 GCA_005881085.1 Chloroflexota bacterium
GCTCGCGCTCCGTCACGGCGCGTCTCGGCGCGACCGACGCCACCATCTTCCTCGAAGCCCTGGCGATGCCGCCGCTGCTCGCGATCGTCGGCGCCACCCACGTGGGCCAGGCGCTCGCGCATCTGGCGAAAGCGGTCGGGTATCGCGTGGTCGTGGCCGACCCGCGCACCGCGCTCGCGAACGCGGAGCGCTTCCCGGCGATGGAGATCCTCGCGGCGTGGCCAGAAGAGGCGCTCGCGACACTGCGCTTCGGGCCGAGCTCGGCGATCGCGACTTGCCGCTCTGAAGAGCCCCGCGGGGTACATCGGAGCGATCGGCAGCCGGACGACGAACGAAAAGCGCGTCGCGTGGCTGCGGGCGCAGGGAGTGCCGGACCGTGACGTCGCGCGTGTGCACGCGCCGATCGGGCTCGACATCGGCGCGAGCGGCGTCGAGGAGATCGCGCTCGCGATCCTCGCGGAGATCGTCGCGGTCCGCCGCCACCGCAGCGGTCGAAGCCTTTCCGCCGAGTCCGTTGTCGTCGCGCGCTGACGCCGATCCGCCGCAGATCGCCGGCGTGATCCTTGCGGCCGGGGCAGCACGGCGTTTTGGAGCCCAGAAACTGCTCGTCCCGCTAGACGGTCGACCGCTCATCCAGCACGTGATCGACGCCGCGAACGCTTCATGCCTTGAGAACATCGTGATCGTGGTCGGCACGAACGCGGACCACCTCGTCGCCCAGCTGGATCTGGGTCGCACGCGCGTCGTCCACAACCCAGACGCCGCACGCGGCCTGGCGAGCTCGCTCCAGTCGGGCCTGCGCAGCCTCGACCAAAGCCTGCACGGCGCGCTCGTGCTCCTCGGAGATATGCCGGGTGTGACCACTGCGCTGATCGACGAGCTCGTCGCCCGCGGCCAAAAGACCCGGGCATCGGCGGTCACCTCCGTCTGGCGGGGTCGCCGCTCGCCCCCGGTGGTCCTTCACCGGAGCCTTTGGCCGGCGGCGTTCGCGCTCGACGGAGACATCGGAATGCGCGACGTGCTCGCCGGCCGCAACGACGTCGCCGAGGTCGAGGTCACGCCGGATCTCGGCGCGCTCGATGACATCGACACGCCCGAGGATCACCGTCGTCTACGTGTCCGCGACGACACTCCGGTCGCATTCCGTCGCTCAGACGGAAGGTCTTCGGCGCCATAGCTTGGCCGCCTCGTGGAAGGAAGGCAGCCTCTATCGCGGAGACAAAAGCTAAGGCGGGTGGCCTCGGCGCTCCTCGCCGTGGCGCTCCTGGGGGGCGGCGCCTATCTCTCGCTCTCGTACGTGATCGCCGAGCGCTTCACACATGCGGTGCGCTACCCCGTCGGACGAGCGCCGATGGTCGCCGCGTCGGTCTATGAAGACGTCGCATTCCTAACCGGCGACGGTCTGACACTGCGCGGCTGGTACTTCCCCACTCAGAGTGACCGCGCCGCGATCATCGTCCACGGCAAGGACAGCAACCGCATCGGCGGCGAGCACCGCATGATCGAGAAGCTGGCCGACTTCCTCGTCACGAGTGGATACAGCGTTCTGATCTTCGACCTTCGCGGAAACGGCGATAGCGACGGCGATCGCTTCTCGCTCGGGTACCTCGAGCGGCGCGACGTCGCGGCCGCTATCGACCACCTGATCGGCCGGGGTTTCCGTGAAGATCGGATCGCGCTTGTCGGCATTTCCATGGGCGCCGGTACGGTCCTGCAATCTCTCGTTCTCCACCCGAACGTCGGCGCGGTCGTCGCAGACTCCTCGTACGTGGACGCCCGGACGATCGTCACGGAGGATCTCGAGACCCTCGCCGGCGTGCCCTCATGGTTCACGCCAGGCGTGCTGCTGATGTCGAACCTTGCCTTCGGTCTCGACGGCGAGCAGGTCCGGCCTGTCGAGGTCGTGCGAGCGCATCCCGAGCGCGCATTCCTATTCATTCATTGCGGCGGCGACAAGCTGATCGCGCCGCACCACGCCTACGAACTTCGCGCCGCGAGCGCGAATCCAGCGAGCGACCTCTGGATGGCGGCCGTGTGCCAGCACTCCTGGGCTTTCAACACGTACCCGACGGCATACGAAGCGCGTCTCGGCGCGTTCCTCGAGTCGCAGATCCCAGCGCACGCACCCGCCGCGTCGCACTGACAAGCGAGCGCACGGACGCCAACGAACATCTCCTCCCGCTTGCCCTGTTTGCCCGCGACGGCACCACGTGCTAGCACAGCGCGCGCGAATCACCAGGGAGGAGCAACGACATGCGCAGGAACGTGCTCGCGATCCTCACGATCATCCTGCTGGTCCCATCCGTCGTCGTCGCACGCACCGCGACGTTCGGCAGCAACTGGGCCACCGCCGCGCCGACCACGTACAACGAGTTCACCGTCGCACAGCTGCAGGCGGAGATGGCCGGCGGACGGCTCACCTCGGTGCAGCTCACACAGTTCTACCTCGACCGCATCGCCGCGCTCGACCAGGCCGGGCCGAACGTGAACAGCGTGATCGAGCTGAACCCCGACGCGCTCAAGCTCGCGCGAACCGCGGACAACCGCCGCGCGCAAGGTAAGGTCATCGGTCCGCTCGACGGAATACCTGTTCTGCTGAAAGACAACATCGACACCGGCGACAAGATGCAGACCACCGCGGGATCATTCGCGCTCGCCGGCAAGCCCGCGGTTGACGACTCGACGGTCGCCGCGAATCTGCGCGCCGCCGGCGCCGTCATCCTCGGCAAGACGAACCTCTCGGAATGGGCCAACTTCCGCTCGTTCTTCTCCACGAGTGGGTGGTCGGGCCGCGGCGGCCTCACCCACAACCCGTACTCGACCGACCGCAACGCCTGCGGCTCGAGCTCAGGCTCGGCGGCGGCCGCGGGGGCGAACTTCGCGGCGATCTCCGTCGGCACCGAGACCGACGGGAGCATCGTGTGCCCGGCGAACGTCAGCGCTGTCGTCGGCATCAAACCGACGGTGGGCGTGACGAGCCGGGCGGGTGTCGTCCCGATCTCGCACACCCAGGACTCCATCGGTTCGCACGCACGGACCGTCGCCGATGCGGCCGCGCTCCTGAACGCCCTCGCGAGCCGCACACCGGACCCGCGCGATGCCGCCACTTCCGGCGTCCCGCTCGGATGGCAGGGCACGGGGAAAACGCGGCCGGCCCTCCCCGCTGACTACACGGCCTTCGTGAACGCCGACGGTCTCCGCGGGGCGCGAGTCGGCGTGACGCGACAGGGAATCGACAACGCACCGCCACAGGTCGTCGCGGCGTTCGACAACGCGATCGCCACCATCCGGAGCGCCGGCGCGACGGTCGTCGACCTCGATGGCGCTGGCTTCACATTCGCCTCGGCCGACGGCGAGTTCCTCGTCCTCGTCTATGACTTCAAGATCGATCTGCAGGAGTACTTCGCGACGCGCGTCGGCGTTCCGATGGCGAACAAGACCCTTGCCGACGCGATCGCGTTCAACACCGCGCACGCATCGACCGAGATGCCGTACTTCTTCCAGGAGATCTTCGAGCTCGCGCAGGCTATGGACACGAGCGGTCCGGACCCGGCGAACAACCCGCAGGCTCCCTTTGGCGGACTGACCTACAACCAGGCCCTCGCGATCGATCACAACGCCGGCGCCAACGGCATCGACGCGGCTCTGAGTCAGTTCCACCTCGACGCGGTGGTCGCGCCGACCGATAGCCCCGCGTGGACACTTCGTCTTCGCGAGCTCCGGCCTCGCCGGAGGCCCCGGCTACCCGATCGTCCAGGTCCCAGCGGCGAACGTCCTTGGGATGCCGATGGGGATCAGCTTCCTCGGCACCGCGTTCAGCGAGCCGACGCTCATCAAGCTCGCCTCGGGTTTCGAGGCGAGGACCCACGCGCGAACGCAACCGACGTTCACCGGCAACATCACGACCCCGAACACGAACGGCACGACGCTGCAGCCGCCCAAGCCGCCGAAGAACGCGATCGGTGTGCGTCCGCATCGCATCTAGTCGCGGGACCCACACACGAGAAGGGGAGGACGCGTGTCCTCCCCTTCTTCTTAGCCGCCGACTAGATTGCGTGCGCGGCCGCGGAGGATCGCCTCCGCGTCCCTCGCGAGACGTTCGACGAGCGCGCCGGCCGGTTCGATCGAATCGATGAGGCCGGCGTCCTCTCCCATGAGCAGCGTGCCCCGGTCGGCGTCGCCTGCGGCCCGCGCGGCCTGCACCTGGGGGAGGACCTCGCGCCAGCGCCGGCGAAGCTCGCCCTCGCGTCCGAGCCACTCCTCGATGAAACCGTTGCGGCGCACCCGGGCATACGCGCCCGGCCACACCGTGCCGCTCACGATGTCCGGGATCTCGGTGATGAGCGTGTCGTGGCCATCGCTCTCGACGATCGCGCGCTTGTACCCGTCGGGGAGCGGCGCCTCGTTCGTCGCGAGGAACCGCGTGCCGAGAAGGACCCCGTCCGCACCGAGGACAAGCGCGGCGGCGATCCCGGCACCGTCGGCGATGCCGCCTGCAACAAGGACCGGGATATTCGGGAGCGCGCGGATCACCATGCGCGCGAGCGGCAGCGTTGCCATGACGCCGACGTGCCCGCCACCCTCGGTTCCCTGCGCGACAACAACGTCCGCGCCGGCTTCGGCCGCGCGCTTGGCCTCATCGAGCGTGTCGGCCTGATGCATGTGCAGGGCGCCGCTCGCGTGGACGCGGTCGGCGAAGGCGCGCAGGTCGTAATCGGGACGCCGCCAGGCGGTCGCGATCGCGCGTGGACGGCACGCGAAGATCGCGTCGATCTGCTCGGTCGACACTCCGAAGAGCAGCGCGTTCAATCCAAACGGGGCGCTGGTCAAAGAGCGGATGCGCTCGCAGCTCGCGCGGATCTCCTCGGGCGTCATCGAGGAGATGCCAAGGATCCCGAGACCCCCGGCCCCGCTCACCGCGCCAACGACCTCCGCCGCGGTAGCGCGGGACATGCCGCCGAGAACGATCGGATGGCGGATACCGAGCCGGTCGGTCAGTCGTGTCTTGATCACCGTAAGTGCGTCATCCCAAACCGGCCTATATTCGCGCGGTCGTCAAAGGGGAGGCACAGCATGCGCAAAGAGCTCGCGCGCTCTTTCACTCTCGCGATTGTGTCAGCACT
>VBGU01000274.1 GCA_005881085.1 Chloroflexota bacterium
GATCCACCACGCCCTCCACCTTTGCGCCGGCGTGCTCGCGCAGGAGGCGGCAGGCGCGCGCGAGCGCGATCGGAACGAGGTCCGGCGAGAGCTCCCAGGAGAACCGGCGCGCGGCCGCACTTCCCGATGAGCCGTGCAGGCCGAGCTTCGTCGCCGTGCGGCCGATCCCCCGTGGCTCAAACGACGCGCACTCGAGCGCGACCGTCGTCGTGTCCTCACGGATCTCGGAATCCTCGCCGCCGAGAATTCCGGCGACGCCCAGCGCATGCTCGGCGTCGGCGATCACGAGCGTCCCCTCTGGAAGCACGCGGTCGACGCCATCGAGCGTCCGCAGCGATTCCCCGCGCCGTGCCTGGCGCGCGACGAGAACGCCGCCCCGCAGCTTGCGCTGGTCGTACGCGTGCAGGGGCTGGCCGAGCTCGAGCATGACGTAGTTGGTGATGTCGACGACGTTGTCGATCGGACGCATGCCGGCCGCGACGAGGCGGGCCTGCATCCATTCGGGCGACGGACCGATG
Organism: Chloroflexota bacterium; assembly: GCA_005881085.1. Classification (GTDB taxonomy): domain Bacteria; phylum Chloroflexota; class Limnocylindria; order P2-11E; family P2-11E; genus 3-1-20CM-2-70-9. The sequence continues at coordinate 519 of VBGU01000274.1, forward strand.
CGAACGCCCGTGAGCAGCACCGCCGCGAAACGCGGACAGGCATGGTCGTCCTCGATGCGGACGTCGAGCTGCTTCGGCGCGCCGGTCCCGAGCCGCTCGAGCGGCGGGTCCCGGAGACTCGTGCCGAGGAGCGCGGCGACCTCGCGCGCGATGCCCACGATGCCGAAGCAGTCAGGGCGGTTGGGCTGAAGGTCGAGCGCGAGGACGGTCTCGCCGAGGACCTCGCGGAGGAGCGCGCCGACCGGCAGCTTCGCGTCGAGGATGTAGATCCCCTCGTGCTCGTCACCGAGGCCGAGCTCTTTTCGCGACAGCACCATGCCCTCGCTCTTGATCCCGCGCATGGGTTTGCCGCGCAACGTCGCGCGCTCTCCGCTGTGGCCATCGATGATCGTCGCGCCTTCGTCGGCATATGGGACGATCGCGCCCTCGGTCAGATTTGTCGCGCCGGTGACGACCGTCTTCGAAGCGCCCGCGCCGTAGTCGACGGTCGCGAGGAGGAGCTTGTCCGCGTTCGGATGCTTGGCGACCTTCTCGACGCGCGCCGTCCGGATCTTGTCGTCCCACCACGGACGCTCGATGCCCTTCACCTCGGTGCTCGACATGTGAAGCTTCAGAGCGAGCTCGTCTATCGGCACCGTGATATCGACGTACTCGCGCAGCCACGACACCGGCACCTTGATCAGCAAGGGATTCCCCTGACGCGAGGTGGGGCAAGCAGTTCCGAGGGCCCCCGCGCGATGGGGCGCCGGCCGCAGGCCGGGGGGCCCCCGTCGCGTAGAGAGGGTTTCGGAACTGCTTGCGCTGAACGAAGCAAGGGCCTCGGAGCTGCCCGCTCGCAACTCGCGCTCATCAAAATTGTTCCAGGTATCTCAAGTCGTTCTGATAGAAGAGCCGGATGTCAGGCGCCCCCGTCCGAAGCATCGCGAGTCGTTCAATCCCGCCGCCAAAGGCAAAACCTTGATATCTCGCTGGGTCATATCCGACGCGGCGCAGGACGTCGGGTTGGACCATCCCGCATCCTGCCGCTTCGATCCAGCCGTCACCGCCGCACACATGACACTCGGGATCGCGTCCCTCGCATTGGAAGCAGTCGAACGCGATCTCGGCCGAGGGCTCGGTGAATGGGAAGTAGTCGATGCGGAAACGGATCTTCCGATCGCTCCCGAAGACCTGGCGCGCGAACGCGTACAGCGTGCCCTTGAGGTCGGCCATGGTGAGCTTCTCGTCGATCGCGAGCCCCTCGTACTGGAAGAAGATCGACTCCCGGATCGCATCGGTCGCCTCGTACCGGTAGCACCGGCCGGGAACGACGACACGGATCGGGGGCTTTCGCTTCTCCATCACGCGCACCTGCATCGGCGAGGTGTGCGTCCGGCCCAGGATCGGCCGCGATGGATCGTCGCCGAGCGGGTTCGAGATCCACAGGGTGTCCCACTTCTCGCGCGCTGGGTGCCCCGCCGGGATGTTGAGCGCCTCGAAGTTGTAGTAGTCCCACTCGATCTCGGGGCCCTCGACGGTCTCGAACCCGAGCGACCCGAAGATCCGCGACACCTCGCGCACCGTCTGCGTGATCGGATGCAGCCGGCCGACGCGCACGCGCCGCGGCGGGAGCGTCATGTCCTCGCGGTCGGCGCCGAGATCGTGCTCAAGGGCCTTGCTCCGGAGCGCTTTCGCCCGCTCGTCGAGGACCGCCTCGATGCGGCCCTTCGCGTCGTTCAACGCCGCCCCATACGCGGGCTTCGCGGATGGCTGCAGCTTCGCGATGCCTTTGGTGGCCTCGCTGAGCGCGCCCTTCCGGCCGAGGTACTTCACGCGGGCGGCCTCGAGCGCGGCCTCGTCCGCCGCCGCCGCAATCTCGGCGACCGCGCCGTCCGCGAGCGCCTTCAGGTCTTGGCCCGCCATGTCGCCTCCTTTGGACAACACAAAGCCCGCCATTTCGTTCGGGACGAAGGCGGGCCTCCGCGGTACCACCCGTATTGCGATCGAGACATTGAGGGGGCTCTGCCCCCTCAGACCCCCAAGTTGGGGGGACTCGGGGGCGAAGCCCCCCGGACGGCTCGAACGCCGCTCGGTCGAAGCGCTATCGGGCTTCACCCGGACCGGCTTTTCTGCCGGTCGGCTCCGGAGCGAATTCTCGCGTCGTCGGCGTGACCGGCTCTCACCAGTCCGGTCTCTCTTGTACGCCGCGTGTCGCGGTACTGCTCTCCTTCGACGCCTTCTATGACTTGTTTGTTTGCGGGCTCGCCTTCTCTTTGATCAGATCGACGTAGTGACGGAACACCTTCGGGTCGCGGATCGCCATGTCGGCGAGGACCTTGCGGTCAAGGTCGATCCCGGAAAGGCGAAGCGCGTTCATGAGCCGGCTGTACGAAACCCCCGCGTCGCGCGCCGCGGCATTGATCCGGGTGATCCAGAGCGCGCGGAACTGGCCCTTGCGAGCGCGGCGATCGCGGTACGCGTAACGGAGGGCGTGCATCGCGGCTTCGCGGGCAGGGCGTACGAGCTTGTGCTTCGAGGCTCGACGGCCCTCAGCCTGCGAAAGCAGCTTCTTGTGCTTCTTGTGTGCGGCAACTCCGCGCTTGACCCGCGACATCCCTTAGCTCCTTACCTTCAGGTTCGGCAGCAGTTTGCGGACGAGCTGCAGATCGCCCTTGGCCACGAGTGCCTTACCTGCGTGACGGCGCTTCCGCGAGGGTGACTTGTGCTGGTTGAGGTGTCCTTTGTAGGCCTTCGAACGCCGGAGGCGGCCGGTCCCGGTGAACTCGAACCGCTTCTTCGCGCCGCTATGGCTCTTGATCTTGGGCACGGCGAACGACCTCCGGTATTTGCGCGACGTGAACGCCCAGTCTAATTGCTAGGCAGGTCGCTGTGCGCGCGGAGGGGGTGTCGGACGCGCCGCCGCGGGCGGCCGAGCGGGCGGAGCTGGCGCGGCCGGCCGCGTCGCCGCGGGCGCGGGTCGCGGACCCGGCAACGGGGGCTTCGGTGCGGTCGAAGCGGCGGCGGTCGGCGGGACCGGCAGAGCGGGCGGCGGAGGGGTCGGCGCCCCGGACACCGCGTCACGCCGCACCGGGTTCATGACCATGTGCATCTGCCGCCCTTCGAGGAGCGGAGCGCGCTCGATGACCCCGTGGTCTTTCAGCTTGTCGCCGATGGCGATGAGCAGCACCCGGCCACGGTCAGGGTGCGCCAACTCGCGACCGCGGAAACGCACCGTGACCTTGAGCTTGTCGCCCTCGTCGAGGAACTTCGCGGCAGAACGGATCTTCGTGTCGATGTCATGGTCGTCGATCTTCGGAGAGACCCGGATCTCCTTCCACGTCACGGCCTTCTGCTTTTTCTTCGCGTCCTTGGCCTTCTGCTGAAGGTCGTAGCGGTACTTCCCGAAGTCGCCCATGCGCGCCACCGGCGGCTGGACGTTCGGTGCGATCTCGATGAGGTCGTAGCCTTCTTCCTGCGCCTTGGCGAGCGCGCGCGCAGTCGGGATGATCCCGAGCTGCTCGCCATTGGGACCGAGAAGGCGAACGGTAGGAACGCGGATCGCTTCGTTGATCCGCAGTTCGGGCGTGGCTATAGGAAGACCTCGGTTAGTGGCGTGAGAATGCCGCTAGCAGTGCGGCCGCTCCCCGTGAAAGAACTTCAACTCGGACGAGCATATCACCGGGCGAGGTAATCGAGCAGGCGTTCGCGGACCTTCGGCCACTCATCTTTGGTGATGCCGAAGATCACGCTCGTGCGGAGATGGCCGTCGGCCAGGACGCGCTCGTTCCGGAGCTCTCCTTCTCTTGTTGCGCCGAGCCGCGCGATCGCGTTTTGTGACCGTTCGTTCCGTTTGTCGGTTTGCAGCCACACGCGGTTGGCGCCAAGCGTCTCGAACGCGTGACGGAGGAGTAGCAGCTTGCACTCCGTGTTGACGGGAGTTCGGCGCGCGCCCTTTCCGTACAGCGTGTATCCGATCTCGAGGGTGCGGTTCGGCGGATCGATGTGCGCGTAGCGAGTCGTGCCCACGAGCACGCCGTCCGACTTCCGGATCACCGCGAACGGAAGCTGCGTCCCGAGGATCTGCTGGTCGAGCGCCCAGCGGATGTAGCGCTCGTATCCGCGGATGCCTTGCGGCCGTGGCTGCATCCAGAGCCAGATGTCGTCCTCGTCCGACGCTTCGAAAAGGGCCTGCGCGTGCTCGGTACGCAGGGGCACGAGCCGCACGTGCTGGCCCTCGAGCGTGACCGGCCGGGGGTCGAAGTCCGGACGCGGCTTGCCCAGGACGAGCCCCATCTTGACGTCATCGAGGAACCCGTCGTCTCTCCCGATGCCGTCCCGCTCGACACCTTCGACGACGAAACCGGCGGCTTTGTACATCCAAATCGCGCGGTCGTTGTGGCTCACGACGCTGAGTCCGACCCGGTGGAGCCCAAGCTCCTGCTGGAGATAGCGCACCTCGAGCTCGAGCACCTCTCGGCCGAGGTGCTTACCCCACAACCCCGGCTCGCCGATCCCGATCCCAATCTCTGCGCTCCTTCCCTTCGGCTTGTGGTCGCGAAAGTTCGCGAAGCCGATGGCGCGGCCCTCGTGCTCGATGACCCAGCATCCGGATTTGCCCTGCACGGTCATGGACTCGATCCACTTGCGCGCCGCGTCCTCTTCGAACCGGCCTGGCTTCATGCCCCACTGGTACCACCGGAACTCCGGAACGCTCCCCCATCGCATGAGGTGCGGTAGGTCGGCCATGGTCATGGGTCGGAGAGCGACGCGCACGCCGCGGAGGATCGGTACGCTCAAGCCATCGCGTCCCCGGCGCTGGGCTCGTGCTGCGAGAAGT
>VBGU01000275.1 GCA_005881085.1 Chloroflexota bacterium
GACGAGGACTTCCTTGTTCGCGAGGGCGACGCACTTGCCATCTTCGAGCGCGGCGATGGTCGCGCGCAACGCGGCGACCCCGGGCGTCGCGACGAGGACGAGGTCCGCGTCGGGATCGGTTGCCAGCGCGACGAGGGCGTTCGGACCGAGCGCCGTGCGCGCGGTCGGAAACTCCAAAGCGAGCTCGCGCAGTTCGTCGACGTTGCGGTTCGCGCCGAGCGCGACGACGCGCAGGCGATCGGGTTGCCCACGGACGACATCGAGGGCCTGACGGCCGATGGAACCGGTGGCGCCGAGGATCGCAAGACGGATCGGAGCGGTCACCAACCCATCATCCCAGACCGCCCTGGCATTGCCGGTGTGTGCTCAGAATCGCTCGACGACTCCGCCCTCGCTACCCAGGTTGATGAGGCCCCACACCCCAATGACAAGTACCAGAAACGTTGCCACGGCTACCAGACTGTCGAACCGATCGAGCACCCCACCGTGCCCAGGGAAGATCGTCCCCGAGTCTTTGACGCCGGCGCGTCGCTTCACGTATGACTCGAGGAGGTCGCCGGCGAGGCCAAGCGGGCCGATTCCGATGGCCGCTATCGCCGCGCCGATCCGCGGCAGGCCGAATGTAGCCGCCACGACCAGGACCACGAGAGCACTCGCGGCGAATCCGGCGATCGTTCCTTCCCACGTCTTTCCCGGACTGATGGTCGGCGCGATGCGGCGCCGTCCCAGCGCCGAGCCGACCAGGTAGGCGGTGACGTCGCCCGCCCAGGTGGAAAGGACCGCGAGGATCAGCCAGACCGGCAGGTCGTCCGCGGTGCCGTGCCGCGCTCCGAGAGGTCCCATCTGCTTGAGCGCGCCCAAGCCGCCCAGGCCGACAAAGAAGAGGGTCCCAAACCCGATAGCCGGCCTCCCGGCCCGAAGCGCGAGAAGTTCGGTGAGGCCGAGAACGCCCACCACGATCAGGAGCACCCAGAAGACGATCGGGGGCGCAAAGATCCCGATGAGGACGAGAGCGGCGTAGACCACCGCGGTGACGGTGCGCTGTGGAAGGTCGCGCACTAGCGGCCGAAACGCCGCTCGCGCTCAGCGTACGAAGCCAGCGCGGTATCGAGATCGGCCACGGAAAAGTCCGGCCACAACACCTGCGTCGCCCACATCTCGGCATACGCGACCTCCCACAGGAGGAAGTTCGAAACGCGCAGCTCGCCACCAGTGCGGATCAGCAGGTCCGGGTCGGGATGCTCCGGCGCGTAAAGCCGTTTCGCTACTGCGGCCTCGTCGATCTGTTCGGCCGGCACTCCTTCGGCGACGAGCCGCTTCACCGCATCGACGATCTCGGCGCGCCCGCCGTAATTGAACGCGAGGGTCATGACACCGCGGGTCCCGGGCGAGGTCTCCTTCACCGCGCCGGCGATCGCGCGTTGCAGGCGATCCGAAAGCTCGTGCAACCGTCCGATCACCATGAGTCGCACGCCGTCCTCGACGAGCGTCTTCGTCTCGCGGCGGATCGTCTCCTCGAGTAGGGCCATGAGCGCGCCGACCTCTTCCTCGTCGCGCGACCAGTTCTCGGTCGAAAAGCTGTAGAGGGTGAGGTACTCGACCCCGCGCTCGCGTGCCGCGCGAAGCGTGCGGCGAATGGTCTCGACGCCCGCACGGTGGCCGGCGATCGCCGGCAGGTGCTTCTTGCGGGCCCATCGCCGATTGCCGTCCATCACGATCGCCAAGTGTCGTGGGACAGCTCGGGGGTACGAGGGGGCGGCGCCCCCTCGATCGCTCAAACGGAGAGGATCTCCTTCTCCTTCGCCTGTCCGATCTCGTCGGCGGTGAGGATGTACCGGTCGGTCACTTTCTGGAGCTGCGCCTCCACACGCTTTACCTCGTCGGTCGTCACGCCGGAGCTCTTCTCCTTCGACTTGAGCTCGTCATGCGCGTGGCGCCGCAGGGTGCGGATCTCGACCCGGCCTTCCTCGACCTTTTTGTGCAGCTGCTTCACAAGCTCGCGCCGGCGCTCTTCGTTGAGCGCGGGGATGTTCAGGCGGATGACGGCGCCGTCGTTGCCCGGCGTGAGTCCGAGGTCCGAGGCGAGGATCGCCTTCTCGATCGCCTTGATGAGATTCCGGTCCCAGGGCTGGATGACGATCTGGCGTGGCTCCGGAGCGCTGATCGCGGCGAGAGATACGAGTGGCGTCGCCGCTCCGTACGCGTCGACCTCGAGCTCCTCCACGAGGCTCGGGGCGGCACGACCCGTGCGGACGCTCGCGAGCTCGTGCTTGAGGGCGTCGATCGCCTTCCGCATCCTCGCCTCCACCTGAGGGAGGATGTCCTCGAGCGCCATTATTTGGCGTGTACGAGCGTGCCGATGTGCTCGCCTCGTGCGGCGCGCACCATCGCGTCAGGCTGCGAGATGTCGAACACGATGATCGGGATCCCGCGCTCTTCGGCGAGGGCCGCTGCCGTCGCGTCCATGACGCCGAGCTGCTTTTCGAGCAGGTCGCGATACGTGATGTCGTCGTACTTCTTCGCTCCGCGAACCACGCGCGGGTCCGCGTCGTACACCCCGTCGACCGCGTTCTTGCCCATGAGGATCGCGTCGGCGTTGATCTCCGCCGCGCGCAGCGCCGCCGCCGTGTCACTGGTGAAGAACGGGTTTCCGGTGCCCGCGGCGAAGATCACCACGGAACCCTTCTCCAGCTGATGGATCGCGCGCCGCCGGATGTACGGCTCGGCGACCTCGGCGATCGTGATCGCGGACTGGACTCGCACCGGCACGCCGATCGATTCGAGCTGCGACTGCAACGCGAGCGCATTGATGACCATCGCGAGCATGCCCATGTAATGCCCCGTCGCCTCTTCGATGCCGTGCTCCGCGACCGTCGCGCCGCGGATGATATTGCCGCCGCCAATGACTACGGCCACCTGAACGCCGAGATCGCGCACCTTGCGGATCTCCTCGGCGAGGTACTTCGTGTACTCCGGGGAGATACCGAATTCGCGGTCTCCGAGGAGCGCTTCGCCCGAGAGCTTCAGCACCACCCGGCCGTACTTGGCCTTCGTCTGAACGGCCATCAGGGGCAGTCTAGGTGGGTTCGCCGTTGGACTGGCCCAGCTCGAACCGCTTGAACCTCTTTACTCGGACGTTCTCGCCGGTCCTGGCGGCGACGCCCGTGACTAGTTCGCCGATCGTCTTGGAGGCATCTCGAATATATGGCTGCTCCAGGAGCTGGCCGACGTCAGTCGGGTCCATCGCCGCGACCTGCATCGCGATCTCCTTCGCGAGCTCCCGGAAATCGGCATTGCGCGCCACGAAGTCGGTCTCGCTCGAAAGCTCGACCATCGCGCCGATGCGACCGCCTGCGTGGACGTAGGCCTCCACGACGCCTTCCTTTGCCTCGCGGTCCGACTTCTCCTTTGCCCTGGCGAGCCCACGTTCCTTGATCAGCGCCTTGGCTTTTTCGAAGTCGCCTTTGGCTTCGTCCAGCGCTCTCTTGCAGTCCATCACGCCCGCG
>VBGU01000268.1 GCA_005881085.1 Chloroflexota bacterium
GGGATGATGCGTACCAGGTCGTGCGCAGCACGGCCGCCTGGCAGAACTGGTGGGCTCAGTTGAGCGAGCACGAGCGACTCTTCGTCGATCCGTTCTTCGAGCTTCTGCCGAGCGCGGGCGTTGCGCTCACGCTGGTCGGAAGCCGACTGACTCGGGCCGATCTCTCACTCACAGTCGGCGACCTCTCGCGGCGGTTACACATCGGCCCTCTGGCCCTGACGTGGTGGG
>VBGU01000269.1 GCA_005881085.1 Chloroflexota bacterium
TCGGCATAGGTCACTACTACGGCCACCCCTCGGGCCTCTCTGGCATCGTGCTCGCCTCTGTGGGCGGTTGGCTCCTCGGCCTCAGCATGCTCGGGACGAAAGGGATCGCCGCGCCATCGCTCATCCACGGCCTGCAGGACGTGCTGATCTTCGCTGCGGTCGTGATGGCGGAAACCTAAAGAGTGTCGGGTCAGGCCTGGAGGGTCTCGCGCATCCACTCGGCGACCGTCTCCGTCATCTTCGCGCGGGCGCCGGCCGGCGCGAAATCGTGGTCGGCGCCTTCGATCGTGAGGATCCGGTTCGGGACGCGCGCCTGCGAGAGAACGGCGGCGTAACGCTCTGCGTTCTCGAAGGGCACCTGGCTGTCGCGGGAGCCCCAAATGAGGAGCACTCGCGCGCGGGTGCGCGAGAGCTCAGCCATCGGCTTCCACGTCTCATCGTTCGACCACGCTGTGAAGTGCGGTCCTGCCACAGCGGGCGCAGCTGCGAGTACGGCAGCCCGGATCCGCGAGTCGCGTCCGGCGACCAGGGCTGCGACCGTGCCGCCGAACGAGAAGCCGACGACGCCCAGGCGCTCGGGGACATCGGGATGGGCCTTGAGCACGCGGATCGCGCCCGCCGCGTCGGCGAGCCCACTCGCGAGCGTCATTCGGGGCGGCTGATGATCGCGGTACGCGAAACGGAGCGCGGCGACGCCCGCGTTCGCGAGAGCTTGGCACGTGGCGACGATGTGTGGCTGATCGGGGTGGCCACCGAAGCCGTGCAGCACGGCCGTGCCGCCGACGGCTCCGGTGTCCGGCAGATGCAGGACCCCATCGAGCTCGGTGTCCTCGACACGAATCCCGACGCGCTGTGTTGGCACTAGAGGGCCTTGCGAACGACCGCGAAACGTTCGAGCTGCTGGTGCACAGTAAAGCCGGCCTTCCGGTACATCTCGAGCGGGCCGGTGTGGTTGTGCGCCGACCAGGGGATCTGATCGGCGTACGGACCCGACGGGGGTGCGGTGGTCGGGTACGCCTCGGCGATGGCGAGTCCCTCACGTCGGAACTTCTCGCAGGCCGCGCTGAGCATCGCGCTCGCGAGCCCTTTACCACGAAAGTCCTTCGCGACGATGAAGCAGACGACGGACCCGACCCGGGCCGCGTCGTCGGCCGGAGCCTTCTCTATGCGGCGCGGCATCGTGTAGCCGAGTCGCGCCTTCGCGTTGCACCAGCCGACCACCTTGCTCTCGCTGTACGCGAGGAGACCCTGCTGCTGACGTTTCAGGACAAGCTCGGTGACCAGCGCGCGGTAGTCCTCGCGGTGGCCAGCGCTGGAGTCGCCCTCAATGTCGACGCGGTCGTCCCAGAACCGGCAGTAGCAGGCCGACCACCACGGAAAATCCGCGAACGCCTCCGTGTCGAAGAACGCGAGGTAATCGTCGAGCAGCTCGGGCGCGAGTTCGCGGATCTCGACGCTCACTCCTCGGTCGGCGTGGCGGCTGCCTTGGTCGGAAGTTCGGGCATGGCAAGGAGCTCGAAGACCTTCCGCCGGTCCTCGATCGGCGTGCGCGAGCTGATGAGCTCGAGGACCTTCTTGCGACCCCTCATTTTCCCGACGAGGATCGCGCCGACGAGCTTGTCCCCGAGGAAGAAGAGCCGCTTGTAGTTGCGTGGTTCGTACTCGACCTCGACGACCGCCTCGGCGTCGGGCTCCTCCTCGGTCGTCACGCCCATGACCGAGATGTTCGAGTTGAACATCCCCGACGCGTACGTTGGCACCTCGATGTACGGCTCCTTCGCGCCGAGCATGTTCTTCGCGACGTGTCGACCGTGGTTCAGGGAGTTGTCCCACGTGCCCATGCGGTGGTGGCGCCCCGAGACGACGTCGTAGAACTCGGCAACGTCGCCCGCAGCCCAGACGTCCGGCATGTTGGTCTCGAGGAACTCATTTGTCTTCACGCCGACGTTCGTCTCGAGGCCGGACCCTTCGAAGATGTCGATGTTCATCGTGAGGCCGAGGCCGACGCCGACCATGTCGGCCGTCGCGGTGAAGCCTTTCGTGCCGATGACCTTGAGCTGGCCGTTTGACCGCTCGAGCCTGTCGATCGCCTCGTCGTAGTGCAGGTGCACGCCGGCGTCCTGGGCGAGAAGGGTGATGACCTTGCCGCCCTCCTCATCGAGCGCGCGCCGAAGAAACCACGGTCCGCGCATGAGCCAGTGCGTCTCGAGCCCCCGGTGAGCGAACGCTTCGGTCAACTCGTATCCGATGAACGACCCGCCGAGCACGACCGCGACCTTGGACTCGGGGATCCGCGCCACCATGCCCTTCGCTTCGTCGAAATACTGGAAGTTGAAGAGATATGGCGCGCCCTCCGCTCCCGGGGCCCGCAGCGGGTTCGGGCGGCCGCCGGTCGCAATGAGAAGGCGTTCGTAGGGGATTTCTCCGCCGGGCTCCATGTGGACCGTTTTTTCGTCGAAGCTCACCTGATCGACCTTTGTCTCGAGACGCAGATCGATCCGGTTCTTCATGTGCCACTCCATGTCCCGCACGTAGACGCGCTGCTCGAGGAGCACGCCACGCAGGTACCGCGGAAGGGAGACCCGGTTGTAAAGGGTGTACGGCTCGTCGTCGATCATGACGATCTCGGCCGCCGCGTCGAGCTTGCGCAGCTGCTCTGCGGCGTATGTTCCGGCCGCGCCGTTGCCGATGATGACGAAGCGGGTGGGGTTATTGCTCAGCTCGGTCTCCTCGTTCTGCAGGTCGGTTTAGTCTCGCCGAATGCCGCGCGCCGCGTTGTCGCCGCTCGCCCGACTGCGGAGGATCTGTCTATCGCTTCCCGAAACGACCGAGCGAGAGAGCCACGGAGCGCCGAGCTTTTTCATCCGCGACAAGGTCTGCTTCGTGAACTACATGGACAATCACCACGACGACGGACGCCTCGCGCTGTGGTGCGCCTGCCCTCCGGGGATGCG
>VBGU01000048.1 GCA_005881085.1 Chloroflexota bacterium
GATTTTGCGCCAGTCGTAGGCCGCGGTCATGAGAAAACACATCAAGTGGTCGCTGAGACCGCCCCCACACGGGGGTGTATTGATTTCTGACTAGCGTCGTTCTCAAACCAGATGCCCCGGAGCCCGTAGATCGTCCAGGACGCCGGCATCACCGGTGAGACGGCAAGAGGCACGCAGCAGCGCGGTATCGACGCTGCGCTCGTCAAGGCCGCCCAATCCGGAGATGTCTCAGCGTTCGGGCAGCTCTACGAACGCTATCGCGACCCGGTCTATCGGTACTGCTTGTCGAGGACCGGCGCGAAACACGAGGCGGAGGATCTGGTAGCCGACGTGTTCATCCGCGCGATGGAAGCGCTCGACCGGTACGAGGACCGCGGTCTTCCGTTCGTCGCGTTCCTCTTCCGGATAGCGCGCAACGCCGCGATCGACCGCAGCCGCAAGACCAGGCCGGATATGTCCATCGACGAGCTCGTGAACCATCCCGAGTCAGGCCAGAACGTCGAGGCCGAGGCCGCGCGCTCGATCGAGCGGGACACGCTCTTCAACGCGATGTCAAAGCTGAAGCCCGACTACCGCGAGGTGCTCCTCCTGCGTTTTGTCGAGGGGTACGGTGCCGCGGATGTGGGACGCATGACCGGTCGTAGCGAAGGTGCGGTGCGCACGCTGCAGCACCGCGCCCTCGATCGCTTGCGCAAACAGCTCGAGCGGTCGGGCGAGCTGTCTCTCTTCGAACGCTTGTCGGGCGCGGACGCGGCGGAATGATGCAGGACTCCCTCGCCCGCGCGCTCGGCACGCTCAAGGGAGCGCGCATGGATGACGTCGCCGCAGACAATGTCCGCAAGCGGCTCGAGCAAGCGTGGGCCGGGCGCGCCGCGCACCGCCGCCCGCGGTTCGTCGTCCCGGGGTTCGCTCGCGCGTTCGCGGTCGCTGCGCTCGTCGTCCTCGTCGCGTTCACGACGATGCGCGCGGCCGCCGACAACCCGCTGTACGGCGCGCGGGTCGCAGTCGAGGATTCGCTCGTCGCCTTCCAGTCCGACCCCGTCGGCTATCTGAGCCAGCTTTACACCGAGCGGCTGGAAGAAGCCGCCCGATTCGAAGCGACCGGCAACGCGCTCGCGGCGTCTCGCGCACGGGGCGCGCAGAGCGAGGCGCTGCGTCTGTTGAATCAGATCTCACCCGAGCCGAACGAATCGCCCGAGCCCTCGGCGAGCACGTCGATCACGCTGCCGAGCCCGAGTCCAACGCCGGAGGTGACCGCGCCGCCGACGGAGTCTCCGACTGCTCTGCCGACGGCGACGCCGCGGCCGACGGTCGCGCGCACTCCGACCCCGCAACCTGCCACGGCCTCACCCGTCCCCACGCCGAAGCCGACGACCGCGCCGAAGCCGTCGCTGACCCCGACGCCCGTGCCGATGAACGTCCACGCCTATGGCTACGTGCTGTACGCCGACGGATCGCCGGTGGATGGCGCGTGCGTGTCGACGTCGCTCGACGGGATGTGCGTCGCGGGGTCGATCAAGGGCAGGGTCGACCTGCAATTCACCGCCAAGAAGGGCCAGTCGATCACGCTCTACGTCCGGAACTACGACGCTTCGCGCGGCGGCACGCTCCACGGTAAGGTCACGGTCACGGTCGGCGGCCCCGAGGTTGCGCTCGGCACGATCACGCTTCGTTAGTCGGGGTCAGCTGCGCCGGGGTCTTCTACGCTCGGCCCCTCGTGGGATCGCTCGCATCCGGGGAGCAGCGCCGGGGTCTTCTTCGCTCGGCCCCTCGTGGGATCGCGATGGACCGCCGCGAAGGGGCCGCTCGCTCAGAAGACCCCGACGCTGCCCACTCACCCGCTCGCTCAGAAGGCCCCGAGGCTGCTCAACAGGCTTCGCTAATCAGAGCGGACTAGGACCCCGTACCGCTAGCCGATGCACTGCGCGACGCGATGTCGCGTTTTGCCGGGTATGAGACCGCTTCTCGCGTCCGCACTCTTCGCTCTCGGCTGCAGCTTCGCGCTGGTGGCGCTGCGCGGTGGTGAGAGCGTCCTCGCCGCCGTCACTCTCATGGCCGCCTGCTCGACGGGCGCGGCGATGATCCGGCTACTCGGGACGACTCAGCTCGTCGATGACGTCAACGACGCCAGGGACGTCGCCCGCGACCGCTAGCGCGTTCTCGGCATCCTCCTCGTCCTCGATCATCCCCTGTACGCGAACGACTCCCCGCGCCACACCCACCTTTAAGTGGAGATGAGCCGTGCTCGCGTCGAGCCGTAGCGCGCGGTGAACCAGATCCTCGAGCGCTTCATCGGATGGGACGCCCCGCGTGGCCGCGGTGGGATGCCGCTCGAGCGCCTCGCCCGTTCCAAAACCGCCGGCGATTTGCGTCTCGCCCTTTTCGTCGACGCGCACGACCGGGTCGGTCGGCGCAAAGTAGGGCTCCGCCTCCTCGACGGCTTCGGTGGGATCGCTCTCGACCGGCTGGTCGAACGGCTCGATTTCGATCTCGGAATCGGGGATGCCGTTTGTGTTCTGGCGATCTTTCATGCCGGTCGACGCCGCACGACGCGTGCCGAAGGCCCTAGTTGGCGGCGAGGTACTCGAAGAAGAGCGCCTCCGCGAGCGTCGACCGCTCCAAATCCTTGAGGTCGACGCTTTCGTCCTCGGAGTGCGCGTTCGAGAAGGGGTCGCCCGCGCCGGTCAAAAGAAGGGTGGCCTTCGGGAACGCCTTCGCGAAGTCGGCCACGAACGGGATCGTCCCGCCGGCGCCCATGAAGACAGGGTCGCGGTCGAATGCTTCTTTCATCGCGCGGCGCATCGCGTCGTAAGCGGCCCCCTTGCCCTCGAGCTTGTACGGTTTTCCGGACCCGCGCGGCGTGATCGAGACCTCGGCGCCCCAAGGCACGTGCGTCCGAAGATGCTCGGCCAGCGCCTTGAGAGCGGCATCCGCATCCTGACCGGGTGGGATACGCATGGACACACGCGCCTTCGCCGACGGCACGAGCTGGTTCGTTGATTCGGTGAGCTTGGGCGCGTCGATCCCAAGGATCGAGATCGAGGGCTTCATCCACATGCGGTCGGTGATCCCGCCCTCGCCGATGAGCTTCGTTCCCGGCCGCAACCCAACTTGCTTCCGAAGCTCGGCCTCTTCGAGGTCGAGCGGGTCGGCCTTCCCGCGGGCGATCCCCGCGACCGCGACGTTGCCGCGATCGTCGTGCAGGGTGGCGAGCGTCTTCGCCAGCACGGTGAGCGCATCGGGCACCGGGCCGCCAAATTCCCCCGAGTGGACCGCGTGATCAAGCGTCCGGACTTCGATGTCGCACGCAACGATCCCGCGCAGCGAGATCGTGAGACCGGGCTGGCCCGTGCGCCAGTTTCCCGAGTCCGCGAGGATCACAGCGTCGGCGCGCAGCTCGTTGCCGTATTCGTCCAGGAACTTCGCGAGGTTGGGCGACCCCCATTCCTCCTCGCCTTCGACGAACACGGTCACGCCGATCGGCGGCCGCGAATCGTGCGCACGCAGCGCGCCCGCGTGCATGACGATCCCGCACTTGTCGTCGGACGTTCCGCGGCCGTAGAGCCGTCCGTTCTTTTCGATCGGCTCGAACGGATCTGAGTGCCAGAGATCGCGCCCGCCAGTCGGTTGAACGTCGTGGTGCGCGTACAGAAGGACGGTCGGGGCACCGGCCGGGGCGGCGACGTGCCCGATGACCGCGGGGACACCCTCGATCTCGACGATCTTTGTCTCGCAGCCGGCGTCGCGAAGGATCTTCCCGGTCGCCTCGGCCGAACGCCGCAGCTGCGACGGGTCGTGACCGGGGTGGCTGATCGAGGGAATGCGGACGAGGGTCTCGAGCTCCGCCCGGATGCGAGGCATGTCCTCGGTGACGCGATCGCCCAGCGTCGCGGAAGAGGATTGTGTCTTCACGGAGAAAAGCAGCCTACTCCCGCCCGGATCCGGCCGCGTAAAACACAACGCCGGAGGATCGATTCCGTTGCGGTTGGACTCTGGTACCTCCGCGACATTGACCGAAACGTGCCGCCCAAATTGAATGCACCCCATGAAGAACCCCACATGGCCGAAAGCTCTAGCGTTCATTGGCTTCGCGATCTTCGGGCTTGCGCTCGCGTACTACTCGACGGCGATCGCGACCGCCGGCGTGACGGCGCGGATCCTTGGGTCAGACCGCTCGGGCGACTGGCTCACCACGGGTAGTGCCGTTCTCATGGTCGGCATCGCGGCCGCCGCAGCGTTCGGCTTCCTCGCGCTCACGAACCTTCGCGCGCTCATGCGTCGCGGCTAGGCCCCTCTTTTGAGTTCGGGCGCCGGAGTACGGTAGGAGACGACCTCCGGCGCCCAGAGCGCGACACCGACGACGCTGAGCAGGGTCACGAGTCCTCCGGATACCACCGAGAACATCGGGGACACGAGATCCGCCACGACTCCCGACTCCACCTGACCGAGATACGGGCCGCCCAGGAAGAACATCGAGCTGATCGCGACGAGGCGGCCACGCAAATGATCGGGTACCACCGTAAGCAAGATGGTGCTGCGGAAGATCGCGCTGACGGTGTCCGCGCCCTGCGCGATCGCGATGAAGACGAGTGCAGGGATGAACAGGCCATCGTTCATGAGGCCGAACGCCGCGATGGCGAAGCCCCATGCCGCGACCGCGAGCAGCACCGCCACTCCCTGACGCCGCACGCGCCTGGTCCATCCCGAAGTAAGCGCGGCGACGAGTGAGCCGACGCCCGGAGCGGCAAAGAGGAGCCCGAGCCCCTGCGGCCCGACCGCGAAGATGCGGTCGGCATAGAAAGGGAAGAGCGCTCGCGGCGAGCCGAAGAACGTCGCGAGGAAGTCGAGCAGCATGGTCCCGAAGAGGATGCGATTCGCGCGGAAATGCGCGAGTCCTTCGACGAGCGCGCGACCGACCGGCAGATGGACGCGGACCTCGCGAGGCGGCGCGACGAGAGCGGTCACGGCGACGATCGCCACCGCGAACGACGCGACATCGATCCAGTAGGCGCCGGCGACACCGAACGTGAGGATCACGACGCCCGCAAGAGCAGGGCCCGCGATGGCGGCGGTCTGGAAGAGGACCTGGTTCAGGGCCATTGCCGCCGGTAGCTGCTGGCGCTGCACGAGGCTCGGCGTAAGCGCACCGCGCGCAGGACCATCGAGAGCCGAGAAGGCCGCGCCGATCGCGGTGAACGCGTACAGGTAGACCACGTTCGCGAGCCCAAGCTGCGTTCCGATCGCGAGCCCGGCCGAGCACGCGGCGAGGCCGATCTGCGTGACGATGAGCAGCCGCCGCCGGTCGACCCGATCGGCGATGACCCCACCGAAGAGCGCGAGCGATATCAAGGGGATCGCCTGGAAGAGTCCGATGAGCCCGACGTCCAGCGACGAGCCCGTCAGCAGATAGATCTGGTAGGGGATGGCCACGAGACGCAGCTGCGTCCCGGTGAGGGACACAAGCTGCCCGAACCAGAGCAGCCGGAACGAGCGCGATTCGCGGAGGGGCGAGATGTCGATCAGGGCGGTTGAGACTAGCCGGAGCCGCGAGTGCTCGGCTTGTACGAATCGGCCACTTGTAGAGTCAGGCGATGTACCGGGCTGGCGACGCCCCATCGCACGAGCTCGCGACATGGATCTCGGCGAGCTGGCGTGAAACGGTCACCGCCGGATCGCATGAAAACGGAGTTCGCCCGCTCGCAGCGGACTGTGCGAGAAATCGCGAGCGACGTCGGCCTCTCGGAACGTCAGCTGTTCCGGCGCTGCATCGACGAGGTCGGCTACGGCCCCAAACACCTCGTGCGCGTTCTGAGACTGCAGCGGCTCCTCAGGCTCGCCCGGCGCCTACCCGGCGCGAGTCTGGCCGGACTCGCGGCAGCGGCGGGCTACACGGATCAGTCGCATATGTCCCGCGAATGCCGCGCTCTCACGGGCGTCACGCCCGCCCGGCTTGTCCGCTCCCAGCGCCATCTCCTTTGATGAACTCATCGCGGCCTTCATCCCATCGGTAGAGCAGCCGTCCTTTCGGCTTGCCGCCCTCGACGCGGTCGATCGCGTGGACCGACTGGACGACGCGGCGCGTCGGTTCTTCCCAGCGGCCGATCGAACGCAGGTGAACGGCAAACCCGATCTTTGAGGCCTCCGCGTCGGGGACTCCGCAGCCCTTGCAGATCTGGGCGAAGGCGTCGTCCGGTCCGTCGGCGTGAAGAGTCGCCGCAAGCGCGACGCCCTCCTTCGCCGCCTTGAAGACACGGCGTACATCGGCGCCCCAGATGTAGCCGGGCATCGCCGCGCTTGGCGCGATCTCGGGTATGACGAGATAGCCGCCCGCGCTCTTGGAGACCAGCTGGTCGAGCTCCTGCCCATCCTCCGCGACTGTCACCACCGGGGTTGACGCCGGACGCTCCGCGAGGACCGCTCGCAGCACCGTGGTCTTTCCCGCAAGGCGCGGCACAGCGAGGACGATGAACGAACGTCTGCCGCGCGCGATCTCGCGGAGCGTCTTGGCGATGTCGCGCGACATTGTTCGATTCGCGACCAGGTCGTCGAGGCCGGGCTCGGTACCGATGGCCCGATGCTAAGTCGACGCTCTGGCACACGGCATGCCCATAGGGCGGCCAGGATCATGAAGCTCCTCATCCCCGCCGTCTTCGGGCTCGTCTTGCTCACCGGTGCGAGCGGACCGGGGCCGCTCAAGGACTCGATGGGCAATTTATTTACGAACCGGGACGAGATGGCCCGCATGCGCGGCGAGGTCGCGGATCTCCGGCACGGGCGCGGTAGCGCCGCGCCGGCATGGGTGAACCAGTACGCGGGCGCCCTCTGCGCGGCCAACTCCGCCTACATCATGGAGCGCACCGATGCGGCGCTCGGCGTCACCCAGCAGGACATCGCCGCGCAGTTCCAGCGAATGCACGAGAACGGTCTGGATTGCACGAGCGTTCGCTACCTCGGATCAGTCGGCGAAAGCCAATTCGTGTTCGTGCTCCGCCACGGCCCCAAGGACGTTTGGTACGTGTTCACGCTTTCGGAGGACGGCCAGACCATCGCCAAGGTCGAGTGACCCGCACCCGCTAGCCTTCGGGCTATGCGGCCGGTCGAGCTCGTAATGGTCGGGGCGGGCAATCGGGGCCATCTCGCCTACGGTTCGTTCGCGGAGCGCAATCCCGAGTTAGCGAAGTTCGTCGCGGTGGTGGAGCCCGACGATGCGCGTCGCGCGCGGTTCGCAAACGCGCACCGCATACCCGCCGAGCGCCAGTTCCGCTCGTGGGAGGAGATCGCCGGCAGGTCGCCGCTCGCGCCGGCGCTGATCAACGCGACGCTCGAGCGCCAGCATCGCGCGAGCACGCTCGGACTCCTCGCGGCCGGCTACGACATGCTCCTCGAAAAGCCGATCGCGCCTACCCCCGGCGAGTGCCTCGAGATCGCGAGCGCGGCCGAGTCGCGGGCGCGGCTGCTTCAGATCGCCCACGTGCTGCGCTACGCGCCGTTCTTCCTCGCGGTTCGCGAGGTCATCACGTCGGGCCGCCTGGGAGCGATCGTGTCCGTCGACTGGCGAGAGAACCTCATCTACTGGCACTTCGCCCACAGCTACGTGCGCGGGAGCTGGGGAAACACCTCGCGGGCCAGCCCGATGATCCTCACGAAGTGTTGCCACGACCTCGACCTCCTCGTGTGGATCTTCGGCAGGTGTGAGCGGCTTTCGTCATCGGGCTCGCTCACGCATTTCACGCGCGACGCCGTCGGCCCTGAAATACCCGACCGCTGCACCGACGGCTGCCCGATCGCCGAGGCGTGCCCCTACTTCGCGCCGCGCGTGTATCTCGATCGCCTGCGCGAGAATCCCGCGAGCTTCGCCGTCGCCGCGGTCACGCTCGACCGAACGCCCGAGGGCGTCATGCGGGCGCTCGAGACCGGGCCGTATGGTCGGTGCGTCTACCGCTCGGACAACGACGCCGTCGATCACCAGGTCGTGCTCATGCGCTTCGCGGGCGGGCTGTCCGTCAGCCTGACGATGCAAGGCGCGTCGCACCTCGAAGGCCGCACCATCCGCATCGACGGGATGCGTGCCACGCTGCTGGCCAACGAGGCCCGCGCCGAAATGGAGATCCACGATCACCGCACCGGTCAGGCGGAGCGCATCACGAGGCCCCGAGGCGTCGGGGGCCACGGGGGCGGGGACGATGGCTTGATGCGCGCGTTCGTCGGCGCGATCCAGGGTGACCGTGCCGGTGTGCTCACCTCAGCGCGCGAGGCGGTCGCGAGTCATCTGATGGCGTTCGCTGCGGAGCAGGCCCGGCTGAGCGGCGAGGCGGTGGACATGGAGCGCTATCGCCAGTCGGTCTCCTAGAAAGCCGCGGCGGCGATTCTCTGACCCTCCGCGCTCTTCACGAACTCGAAGAACGCGCGAATGGCCGGCTTCAACTCAGCCGTGTTCGAGTAGATGAGGGCGAGTGGGCGGACGATCTTGTACTCGCCACTCACGATGGTCTCCTGGGACGCGGCGATGCCGTCGATGCTCAGCATCTTGACGCGCTTGTCATTCGCTGTCCGCGAACCGGCGCTCGCGATCCCGATCGCGCCGCGGAACGAGCTGACAGCGGTGAACATCGCCTCGACCTCGGTCTGCTGGATGACGTTCTTGCCGTAAGTGGGAACAGATCCACCGAAGACGAAGGCCTCGAAGGTCTGGCGCGTCGCGGCGTTGGGCTCGCGAATGTAAGGTCGGATGACCGGCTCCGTGCCTCCAAAATCCAACCAGCTCATGATCTCGCCGGTGTAGATACGGCGAAGCTGCTCGCGGGTCAGGTTCGTCAAGGGGTTGGCCGGATTGACGATCACGGCGGTACCGCTGAAGCCGATCGGGATACCGGTAACCTGCTGCTTCTCGGCGTCGGTCAGCGCGCGGCTCACGAACCCAACGTCGATGGTGTTCGAAACCACGAGCTTGATCGCGGAGTTCGACCCGCTTTCGGAGACGATCCAGTCGATCGCGGGGTGGAGCTCCTTGAATCGAGCCGTGAGCGCCTGAACGGCGGGGAGCGCGCCACCGCCACCGCTCGCGGTGAAGGTCCCGGACAGTGGCTCGGGCGTCGGTTGGGCTGGAGCCGCCGCGCCGCAGGCTGCCACCAATAGGAGAACAAGCGCGACCTCTGCGACAGTGGTCGCGTTGTGGCGTGGATCGCCGCGCCGGATTATCACGTCCTGCTCCGGCAAAGCGTCGTGGTGGCGGCGAACCACCACAATCGGCAAACCGAACTAGGAATTAACTAGTTCATTTGATGGAGGCTGCGTGAAGATCGGTCCGATCGAGATTCCCCCTGCGGGCGAGCGCAGGACGGGCACGTTCACCTTCGCCAGTGACCAGGGCCTCGCGAAATATGAGTGGCCATATATCGCGATCGCGGGCCTCCGGTCCGGCCCGACCGTGCTGATCACCGCGGGGATCCACGCCGCCGAGTACACCGGGATCGAGGCGGCCATACGCATCGGACGAGCGACCTCGCCCGACGCGGTGCGCGGAACGATCCTCATCATTCCGCTCCTCAACCGGCCCGGGTTCTACGAACGCAGCATCTACGTGAATCCCGAGGACGGCGACAATCTGAATCGGCTCTTTCCCGGCAAGCCGGACGGAACGTGGGGCGAAAGATTCGCGCATCACCTCCTTACCGAGATCATCACCAAATGCGACAACGCGATAGACCTGCACGCCGGCGATCTGATCGAGGACCTCGTCCCTTTCGTCATCTACCGCGAGACGAAGGACCCGTCGCTCGACGAGCGCATCGAGGCGATGGCCAACGCGTACGGCGCGCGTTGGGCCGTGAAGAGCGCGCCGACCGGCGAGCGACCGGGGACGCTGATGGCCGTCGCGGCCCAGAACGGCGTCGCCGCGATGCTCGCAGAGTCCGGCGGCCGCGGCCAGCTCATCGAAGAGGACGTCGCGCGTCACGTCACCGGCGTGACGAACATCCTGCGGACGATCGGAGCGATCAGCGGCCGCCCGGAGCGCGTCGATCTGCCGACGGTCGTCAAGAGCTTCGAATGGCTCCGCTCGCCGGTCGAAGGGATGTTCCACTGTCACGTGCGGGTCGATCAAATCGTGAAGGCACGCGAGCTCGTCGGCGAAATGACCGACCTCGTCGGCGACCCGATCGCCGCGTTGACCGCGCCGGTGAGCGGGGTCGTCCTCTTCACGGTCACGAGTCCCGCTATCAAGAAGGGCGGGCTGCTCCTCGCGATCGGCGCGCTCTAGGAGGTGGAGGCTCGACGGCGCCTCGCGGCGCTTGGGATCGCATCGATCGTCGCACTCCTCGGTGCCGCATGCGTGCCCCAGCAAAGCGACACCCACACACCCGCGCCGGGCGGTTCCTCGGGCGCGCCGGTCTCGAAGCGCGGCCAGGGAGGCGACCTTCGGATCCTGTACTGGCAGGCGCCCTCAACCCTCAACCCGCATGTGGCAACCGGCCCGCAAGATAGCGACGCGGCTCGGCTGGTCCTTGAGCCGCTCGCGTCGCTCGGCCAAGACGGCCAGCCGATCGCGAATGGCCTCGCGGCCGAGATCCCGACCGTCGCCAACGGCGGCGTTGCGAAGGATTTCACCAGCGTCACGTGGAAGCTCCGTCAGGGTGTGAAGTGGTCGGACGGCTCGTCCTTCTCAGCGGACGACGTGGCCTTCACCTATCTGTACCAGTGCGACCCGTTGACGGCGGCATCGACGTTCGATCGCTGCGAGGGCATCCAAAGCGTCGTCGCGCGCGACTCGAACACGGTCGTGGTGACGTACCGGTCGTCCCAACCATTCGTCTACCGGTGGGGGATCGGCTCGGACGGGGCGATCCTCCAGAAGGACCAGTTCAAGGGCTGCGTCGGGGCGAGGGCCGCGAGCTGCGACGCCGACCGGAAGCCCATCGGCACCGGCCCATACAAGGTCCGCGAGTTCAAGGGGAGCGACGTCGTTACGTACGATCTGAATGACAACTTCCGCGATCCGAACAAACCCTTCTTCAAGTCGGTCACGTTCAAGGGCGGCGGCGAGCCCGACGCCGCGGCGCGCGCGCTCTTTCAGACCGGGGACATCGACTACGCGTGGAACCTTCAGGTCGACGCGACCACGCTTCGGGCCATGGCGCAGAGCTCGCAGGCCGGCAGTCTGGTCACGGTCTTCGGTTCGAGCGTGGAGCGTGTCGAGCTCAACTTCTCGAACCCCGCGGCGTCCCTCGGCGACAAGCGCAGCGAGCCGGATACCAAGCACCCCTACTTCACCGACAAGTCCGTCCGCCGCGCGCTCGCCATGGCCACGGATCGGGACTCGATCGCAAAGGGGTTGTACGGGACCGATCTCTTTGGCAAGGCGACCTGCAATGTCCTCGCCGCGCCGGAGGCGATGAGCTCGCCGAACACGAAGGGATTCGATGTCTGCAAGTTCGACCTCTCCGCCGCGAACGCCGAGCTCGATCGCGCCGGCTGGGTGAGGGGTGCGGACGGCGTGCGAGCGAAGAGCGGTGTCAAGCTGACGATGCTCTTCCAGACGAACGTGAACGCGCGCCGAGAGAACACGCAGCTCATCCTGCAGAAGGACTGGGAGAGCGTGGGTTTTCAGGTCGCGCTGCGTTCCGAACCGTTCAGCACGTTCTTCCTCGGCAGCTCACCCGGCGGCGCGAATCGGTTCTGGGCCGACGTCCAGATGTACGCCGACGGCGGCGACCCCGACCCGACGGCATATCTCGCCGGAAGCTGGACGACCGGACAGATCGCATCGAAGGGCAACAGCTGGCTGCTCGGAAACCGCGGGCGCTACTCCACCAAGGACTTCGACGCGCTCGTCGCGCAGCGCCGGACCGAGGCCGATCCGGCCAAGCGCGCGGACATCGCGCGACAGGCGAACGATCTCCTCATCCAGGACGTTGCGGTGATCCCACTCGTCCAGCGCGCGGCCGTCACGAGCGGTATCGCGAAATCTCTCAAAGGCGTCGACCCCTCGCCCTGGGATTCCGAGATGTACAACGTCGCCGACTGGACGAAATAGACCCTTCTATAGTCAGCTGCTGATCCAGTGGGGGAGGTCTTCAGATGACACGTGATGGTCTGATCAATCGTCGGCGTT
Organism: Chloroflexota bacterium; assembly: GCA_005881085.1. GTDB lineage: Bacteria > Chloroflexota > Limnocylindria > P2-11E > P2-11E > 3-1-20CM-2-70-9. The sequence continues at coordinate 12,110 of VBGU01000048.1, forward strand.
TCCTGCAGTCCATGGCCGCGGTAGGCGTGGTCGTCGCATGCGGACCCACCGCGACGGCCAGCCCGAGCCCCAGCGCGACTGCGAGCGGCAGCCCCGCGCCGAAGGCGGTCAGCATCGAGTGGTGGCGGCGTAATTACGCCACGGGGACGCAGTCTGCCGAAACGATCACGTCCGACGCGGCCGTGAAGGCGTACAAGGACCGCGCCGCAAATGTGACCATCGCGATCCAGGGCGGGCCGTTTGGCGCCGAGACCGACCAGAAGTTCGACATCGCGATCCTGCAGGCGCATAACGGCCCCGACGTGTTCCACAC
>VBGU01000276.1 GCA_005881085.1 Chloroflexota bacterium
ACGCGTGCGACAGGTGCACGGCAACACCGTCGTGCGCCTCGATCAGCCCGTCGAGCCCTGGCCTGAAGGGGACGCCCTTTGGACCGACCGCGCCGGCGTGCTGCTCAGCGTGGCCGCCGCGGACTGCGTGCCGATCCTCATCGTCGACCCGGCGTCCGGCCGCATCGGCGCCGCGCACGCCGGCTGGCAGGGCACGCGACTGCGCGTGGTGCAGTCCCTCGTGCGCGCGCTCGTGGGCGCGGGCTCGCGCGCGTCCGCGCTCGTCGCGTCGATCGGGCCCTCGATCGGCCCGTGCTGCTACACGATCGACGAGGCGCGCGCCGACCTCGTCGGTGCGAGCGGTCAGGGCGCGTACCTGCGCCGCGGACCCGAGGGCGCTATCGCGTTCGACCTCTGGTCCGCGAACGTAGCGCAGCTTCGCGACCTCGGTGTCGAGTCGATCGAGGTCTCGCGGATCTGCACTCTTTCCGGCGGGCACGACCTGTGGTCGTACCGTGGCCGCGACGCCGACGGGCGATACGGCACGCAGCTCGGCTTCATCGGCGCGGGCAGGGGCCCCCGAGAGCGAGAGCTCCCGGCATGACGGTCACTTTCGATCCCGAGGTCACAGCCGAAGAGTTCCGCGGACGGCGCGTGACGATCATCGGCCTCGGCAAGGGCCGCACGACCGCGGGGCTCGCGCGCTTCCTCGTACGCAAGGGCGCGAACGTGACGATCGCCGACCCCAAGCCGCGCGAGGACCTCGTGGACGGGATCGCGCGCCTCGGCGACGTCGCCGAACAGGTCACGCTCATTCTCGGCCCGTCCACCGACGAAACGGCTCTCGCCGAGCCGGACTTCGTGTTCGTGATCCCGGGCATACGGCCGCGCTCCCCGACCATCCTTCGCGCCCTCAGCCGCGGCGTCCCGGTGCTGACCGAGATGGCGCTCTTCTTCCGGCTCTGCCCCGCGACGATCGTCGGGATCACAGGCACGAAGGGCAAGACCACGACGACCACCCTCGTCGATCGTGTGCTCTCTCAGGGCTCGCGGCGTGTCGTGGTCGGCGGCAACATCGGGACCGCGGTCATCCAGGAGGTCGACAACCTTCGACGCGAGGACATCGTCGTCCTCGAGCTCTCGAGCTTCCAGCTCGAAACGCTCGGCCACAGCCCGCAGGTGGCCGTGGTCACGAATGTCCTCGAGGATCACATCGATCATCACGGGACTCGCGACGCGTACATCGCGGCGAAGAAGAACATCGTCGCGTGGCAGGGCCCGCGGGACATCGCCGTCCTGAACCTCGACGATCCGTCCACCGTCGCGCTGCACACCGGCGCCGCCTCGGAGGTGCGTGGCTTTTCGCTCTCGCTCGTACCCAAGCGCGGCGCGCACCTGGACCAGAACGGGAACCTCGTACTCGTGTCGGGCGACCGCCGCACCGTCCTCTGCAAGGCGAGCGAGCTCCGCGTGCCCGGACGGCACAACGTCGCGAACGCGCTCGCCGCCGCGATCGTCGGTGACGCGTTCGACATTCCCGCGGACGTCATCGGTCGCATCCTGCGCGAGTTCGAGGGCGTGCCGCGGCGCCTGGAAACGGTCGCCGAGAAAGACGGCGTGCTCTGGGTGAACGACTCCGCAGCCACCACGCCGGCCGCGACGATGTCGGCGCTCGCCGCGTACGACCGTCCGGCGATCGCGATCCTCGGCGGCGTCTCAAAGGGCGCGGATTTCGGAGAGCTCGCGCGCGTGCTCGCGCTCCGCGCGCGCGGAGCTGTGCTGATCGGCCGCGCCGCCGACGAGATCGCGTCGGCCATCGCGGCGGCCGACAAGAAGGGCGCCGTCGAGGTGCGCCGCGCGGCCACGCTCGACGAAGCGGTCGCGAACGCACGCGAGATGGCGCGGCCCGGCGATGTCGTCCTCCTCTCGCCGGCGAACGCGTCGTTCGATATGTTCTCGTCGGCCGACGAGCGTGGCGAGAAATTCGCGGCGATCGTGCGGTCGTTCACCTCGTGAAGCTCGGCCTGTCGCGCACGACGACGTATGACCTTCCGCTCGTCGCCGTCGTCCTCGTGCTTCTCTTCCTCGGACTCGCGATGGTGTACAGCGCGAGCGGCATCACGGCCCTCGATGCGAATGACGATCCGAGCACCTTCCTCGCGCAGCAATCGGCGTGGGCCGCGCTCGGCATCGCCGCGATGTTCGTCGCGTCGCGGGTCGACTACCGCGTGCTGCGTTTCGCCGCGGTGCCGCTTCTCCTCCTCGCCCTCGTCCTGCTCGGTGCGGTACTGGTGCCGGGCGTCGGTGTGAGCGCCGGCGGCGCGACGCGCTGGCTGCGCTTCGGCGGCAGCTTCGGAATGCAACCCGCGGAGCTCGCGAAGCTCGCGCTCATCGTCTACCTCGCGACCTGGCTCGGAGGCAAACGCGAGCAGATCGGCTCGTGGCGGATCACTCTGCCGTTCATCCTCGTGACCGCGCTCGTCGTAGGCCTCGTCGTGGCCGAGCCCGATCTGGGCACCGCGATCGTCGTCGTGGTCGTCGCTCTCGCCATGTATTTCGCGGCCGGCGCGCGGCTGCGCGAGTACGCCGCCCTCGGCGGCCTAGCCGGCGTGGTCGTCCTCGCGCTCGCGGTCGCGCAGCCGTACCGCCTTCAGAGACTTGTGACGTTCCTCGATCCGTGGTCCGATCCGCAGAAGTACGGGTTCCAGACGATCCAGATGCTCTACGCGCTCGGTCTCGGCGGGCCGTTCGGCGAGGGCCTCGGGGCGGGGAAGGAAAAGTTCGGGTACCTGCCCCACCCGTACACGGACTCCATCTTCGCGGTGCTCGGCGACGAGCTCGGCCTGGCCGGAGCGCTCGTCATCGTGCTGCTCTTCCTCGCGCTCGCGTTCCGGGGCGTGCGAATCGCGCTCCGCGCGGAGGACTCGACCGGCGCCTTGCTCGCGACGGGCGTCACGATGTGGCTCTGCTTCCAGGCCTGGGTGAACATGGCAGTCGTCGCGAGCCTCGTGCCGATGACCGGTATCACCCTCCCGTTCATCTCGTACGGCGGGAGCTCGCTCTGTGTCGGGCTCATCGCCGTGGGTATCCTCCTGAACGTTGGTCGAGCCCGAACCACGCAGCGGACGAGCGTGTCGCGTGCTTCTCGTCGGTGGCGGGACGGGCGGACACGTGAGCCCGCTCCTCGCGGTCGCGGAAGCGCTCCGCGAAACGGATCCCGACACGACGTTCCTCTTCATCGGTGGTCGTCGCGGCCACGAGGCTGAGCTCGTGTCCGGTTCGGGCATTCCCTTCCACGCGACCGTGATGCCATCCCTGCGCGATCCCGACTCGCGCGTCTCGCTCGTCACCCGCGCCGCCCTGATGCCGATCGCGAGCGTCGACGCGTTCGTGCAGATCCTCCGATTCCGCCCGGACGTGTGCTGCACGACCGGCGGCCTCGCT
>VBGU01000049.1 GCA_005881085.1 Chloroflexota bacterium
CGGGGCGGGGAACGCCTCGCGCGCTGTCGATATGGCGCGGACGGCGACAACGGTCGACCCGGGTCGTGCCGTGTACTGGAACGACCTCGGCCGATCGTTGGAGCTCGTCCCGGATCTCGCGGCCGCGCGGGGCGCGTACCGGCAGGCGACGTCGCGATCACCGTACACGCCGGCGTTCTGGTGGAACCTCGCCCGTATGGAGCAGGAGTTCGCGAAACAGAACGAGCCCGGTGCGCGCGACGCCGCCTATGACGCGATGCGCCGCGCGATCGCGGCCGATCCGCAGAATCCGGACACGTTCGATCGCTTCGCAAAGATGCAGCTCGCGCTCGGCGACTACACGGGCGCGATCGAGAGCGAGCAGCAGGCCATCGGACTCTTCCCGACGATCCCGGGTTATTACTCGGTCGCGTCCGAAGCGGCGCGCGAGCTTCGCGATACGGATTCGGCGATCGACTTTCTTCGCCGCGGTGTCGCCGCGCTGAACTCGAACGACCTCCGCATCACGCTCGTGCGCCGTCTCATCGAAGCAAATCGTCTGGCCGAGGCGCGTCAGGTCATCCGTGATGTCTTGGCGACGGATGCGACGAACGCCGCCGCCCTCGACCTTCAAAAGCAGATCGGGGCGCAGTAGGCCGCCATTCTGGGCGCTTTCTGCACTCAGGTGTGGCGCATCGCGTACACCGGCTTTACCGGAGCACGACATTCAGTTAACTGATACAGCCCTGTTTCCGATGGCGTCTCGTCACCCGGGCAGATTTGTGCCTAGCGATACACGGAGGGACGGATGAACGGGGCGGAGCTTGTCCGACTCATTACGAACGCGCTCTTCCTTGTGGTCTTCGTGGGCGCTCTGCGCACAGCTCTGCGCGAGCGTTCGCGAACGAGCGTCGACGCGACCATCCTGTTCGGCGCCCTCGCCTTCGTCATCGCGCAGAGTCAGATCGCCGCACTCCTCGGGACGCAGCTGCCCGCGGCTCTCGGGCTCGTCTCGGCGGTCCTATTGCTTGCGCTTCCGTACCTGCAGCTTCGGCTGGTTGACGACTTCGCAGGCGTCCGTCCGCTCCTGCTCCGCGTCTGTCTCGGCGGCTTCGTCGCGGGCCTGGCGGCTGTCGTTGTCGGTCTACTGCAGCTCGTCGTCCTCCCCGCGGCTCTCCCGGTCATCGTCGTCGGGGCGCTCGTCTACTTCGTCGGCTTCTGCGCCTATGCGGGTTTCGTTCTCATACGCGAGGCGCGCCTGGCGAAGGGCGTCGCTCGGAACCGCATGGCCGCGGCAGCCACCGGCGCGATCGCGCTCAGCCTGACGCTCATCGCCGCCCTCACCTCGACGATCGTCGGACCGGCGGCGAGCAGCGTGGCTTCGATGGTCCTGAGTCTCTGCTCCGCGTTGGCGTATCTCGTCGCGTTCGCACCGCCGGTCCTCCTGAAGCGCGCATGGCGAGAGCCCGCCCTCCGCTCGTTTCTGACGCGCGCCGCCGCGATCTCGCCCCACGATCCTCCCCAGACGCTCCTCCGCGGGCTCGAGGTCGCGATCGCGAGAGCCGCGCCGGGGCAGTCGGCCCGGATCGGCCTTGTCGATGAGACGACCGGAGCGCTCACGATCGGTAACGACGAAGACCTCCTCGCGTCCGCCGAGATCATGGCCGGCGTTTACGACACTCAGACGCCACGGTTCGTGCGCACCGCGGCCGGCGCGACGCTCGCAGCGCCGATCACGGGCCGGGGTCGACGCATCGGCGTGCTCGCGGTCATGGGAAGGCGCGCGCCGCTCTTCGCGACCGACGACCTCGACCTCGTCCAGCTTCTCGCCGAGCAGGCCGCGATCGTTCTCGACGGTGCACGGTTGTACGGGGACCTCGCCTCAGCGAACAGCGAGCTGAGCCAAGCCACCCGCGTGAAGTCCGAGTTCCTCGCGAACATGAGCCACGAGCTGCGCACTCCGCTGAACGCGATCCTCGGGTTCTCCGGGCTCCTGTCGGAACAGGCCTCGGGAGCGATGAACGATAAGCAGAAGCGCTTCCTCCGAAACATCCACGAAGCCGGGGAGCATCTCCTCGAGCTCATCAACGACGTGCTCGATCTCTCACGGGTCGAAGCGGGCAAGCTCGAGCTCCGACCCGAGGTTCTCACCCTCGACGTGCTCCTTGAGCCGGTCACCGCCGCGGGCCGGGCCGCAGGCCAGGCGAAGGGGGTGCTCTACACGACCGAGGCGCCCGATGCGGTGCCGATCTTCCTCGATCCGACCCGTGTGCGACAGATCCTCTTCAACCTCGTCTCGAACGCCGTGAAGTTCACGTCCGGCGGCGGTCATGTCACGTTGCGCGCGCTAATCGAAGGACGCGAGCTCCGGTTTGAGGTCGCCGACACGGGTGTCGGCATCCCCGAAGCGGCCCGCGAGCGGATGTTCGGGGTGTTCGAGCGTTTTCACGAGGGTCGCACCGAGGCAACCGGAACGGGGCTCGGTCTCGCCTTGACGAAGCGTCTCGTCGAGCAAATGAACGGCTCCATCAGCTTCGAGAGCGAAGAGGGCAAGGGGACAACGTTCAGCGTCGGTCTGCCCGATGTCGTCGCCGAGCAGGTCACCGGCGAACGCATCCTCGTGGTCGACGACGAGCGGCACGACGCGGATCTCATCGTCGCGGTCGCTTCATCGGTGGACCTGCGCGCCGAGATCGTGCGGGGTCTGGCCGGCACCGAGGACGCGCTCTCGCGTGGACGTCCGCTCGGAGTGGTCCTTGACCTGCGTCTCCCGGATGGCCGCGGCGAGCAGTTCCTCGGACGCCTCAAGACCGATCCCGCGTTCGCGGACGTTCCGGTGATCGTCGTGACCGTCGAGGCGGAGCCGGCGACCGCCCTGGCCCTCGGCGCCGACGACTACCTCACGAAGCCGATCGATCGCGTTCGGCTTGAGAGCTGGCTGCGCCGTGTGGCGCAGCGAAGGGTCGAGCAGACCCAGGCCAAACCGCGGAGGGAACTTGCGCATTCTCCTCGTTGAAGACGACCAGATGAACGTCGAGCTCTTCGAGTCAGCGTTGGAGACCGATGGCCACGAGGTCGTGACCGAGCGGGACGGAGTGGCGGGCGAGCAGCGCGCTTCTGAAGAGTTCGACGTGGTCCTCCTCGACATACAGCTGCCGAAGAAGGACGGGCTCCAGGTTTGCCGAAGCCTGCGCGCGCGCGGGCTGCGCGTTCCGATCGTTGCGCTCAGCGCTTCCGTCTTGCCGGAGGAGGTCGAGCGCACCAAGGCAGCCGGTTTCGACGCCTTCCTTTCGAAGCCGATCTCTCCGCGGGAACTGCGTGACGCTGTGCGACGATTGGCGGAGCCACGGACGGCGGCGTGATGACGAACCAGATCGCACCGATCGGGCGGCCGAAGGTCCTCGTCGTGGACGATGTGGCGGCGAACCGCGAGCTCCTCCAGGGCCACCTCGACGATCTCGGGTACGAGGTGCGCGAGGCGCGCGACGGGATCGAGGCGCTGGAGGCTGTCGCGGCGGAGGAGCCGGACCTCATCCTGCTCGACATCGATATGCCCCGCCTCGATGGGATCGCGGTGTGCGAGCAGCTCAAGGCGCACCCGATACGCCGCCTGATCCCGATCGTCATCCTCACCGCATCGAACGATCGCGGCACGAAGCTCCGCGGCATCGCGGCAGGCGCCGATGATTACCTGAGCAAGCCGTTCGATTCCAAGGAGCTCCTCATCCGCACGAAGGTGCTCCTCCGACAGCGCGCGCTGAACCAGCGGCTCGACGCCACGGAGGGCGTGCTGTTCGCGCTCGCTCGCGCGGTCGAGGCGCGGGACCGCCATACGATCCATCACGCCGAGCGCGTCGGCCGGTACGCGGAAGCGATGGGTGCGGCTCAGGGTCTCTCGCACGAGGACGGCGAGCTCCTCTATCACGGAGGCGTGCTCCACGACCTCGGCAAGATCGCGATACCCGACGCGATACTCCTGAAGCCGGGTCCGCTCACCGCGGCTGAGTTCGGCACGATGCGCCAGCACTCGATCGAAGGCGAGCGCATCTGTCTCTCGCTGCGAAGTGTCGCGCACTACCTTCCGATCATCCGACACCACCACGAACGCGTGGACGGCACCGGATACCCCGACCATCTCGCGGGCTCGGACATCCCGATCGGAGCGCGCATCACCGCGATCGCCGACGGGTGGGACGCTATGGTGAGCGACCGTCCCTATCGCGCGGGGCTCGACGAGGACGAGGCCCTCCGCAGACTGCGCCAGGGCGCCGGCACGCAGTGGGACGCCGGTCTCGTGCGGGTATTCGTCGACCTCCTGGACGGCGGCCTGACGCGACGCGTGACCGATTCGCAGCTCGCGGCCATCGCGTGAAGCGGACGCCGTCGCGCGCCGTTGTCGAGCGGCTCGCTCGCAGAGATACGCGAGGCGGCGGGCGACCTCGTAAGCCGACCAGCCTGGCGATTCGCGACGGCGAGCTCGCGGCCGCGCTGTCGCGCAACGAGCTCGTCCTCCACTACCAGCCGATCGTCGACCTGCGGAGCGGCGAATGCCGCCGCGTGGAGGCGCTGCTGCGCTGGCGCCACCCGCGGCTCGGGCTTCTCGAGCCGGGCGACTTCCTCCCTGTCGCGTCGGCGTTCATCGACCAGATCGGCGTGTGGGTCGTCCGGGCCGCGGCCGCTCAGTGGACCGAATGGCGTGCGCAGGGCCCGGGGCTGGGCATCGGCATCAACATCTCCGGGCCTGAGCTCGCGCACGTGGACGCGGTTCTCGAAGCGCTCGCTCCCTTCGGGTCCGGAACCGTCACCTTCGAGCTCAGCCCGGAGACGTTCGCTACCGCTGCTCTGCGTCCCGCGATCACGCGCCTGGTCGCCGCGGGCGCGCGCATCGCGCTCGATGGCGTCGGGATCGCGGACGCGCCGGGCAGGACGCTCGCGGCGCAGCTCGACGAGCTCAAGATCTCGCGGGCTCTCGTCCGACGGGCGACCGAAGACCCCCGTGCTCTCGCGGACATGCGCTCGCTGGTCGAGCTCGCACGCGACTATCGACTCGTCTCGGTCGCGGTCGGCATCGAGGATCGCAAGACGCGCGAGCTCGCGCTGTCGCTCGGTTGCGAGCTCGCCCAGGGCTACTTCGTCAGCCGTCCGCTCGTCCCCGACCGGCTCGGGCCTTGGCGCCGTTGGGCGGCGGGTGTAGCGCTCACCGGGTCTCTCGCGCTCACGACCTTCGCCGCGTTTGGAAAAGCCGCGGCGAGCGGCGGCGGTCAGCAAACGCCGGCGCTCGTCAAGGGCGTTCTCCAGACGGCGTGCTCGGTCGACCTTCCAAACGTGACAGCACGAACCGGGATCGACCTGGGGTGCCAGCGAACCGATCGCGCCGACCTGTACGTGGAGGAGTCGGTCGCTCCCGCCGTTCGCGATGCGCTCGCGAGCGCGGTCGAGCGCGATATGGCGACGCTCGAACAGGACCTCGGCCACACGTTCGCGAGCCGTCCCGCGGTCTACGTGTTCGCGACGCGCAACAGCTTCGCCTTCGGACTGCAGGAGATCTTTGGCGTCCGCGGACCGGATGCCTGCCTTCTCGCAGCGGCGAATGGCGGGATCACGCTGCCGCGCCAGGGCGCGATCGTGATCAACCTGCAGAACGTGCCAAGTGACAAGGACTTCGGGATCGTCCGGCACGAGCTCACGCATGCGCTCGTTCACGAAGTCGTCGGTGTGAACGCGTCGCTCCCGGCATGGTTCGACGAGGGACTGGCCACGCTGATGGAACGCGACGGCGGCGCGACGACCGGTGCCCGCGGCAGCGCGGTCGCGCTCGGCATCCTGAGCGAGGGGAAGACCACGCTCGCCGACCTCGATCAGCAGACGCAGTGGGCCCAGCGCAACGCGTCGCTCGATGGGCAGGCGTATTCGGTCGCGGCCGAGGCCGTGCGTCATCTCGAGCTCCGCGTGACACACGACGGCCTCATTCGGATGCTTGACGCGATCGGCGGCGGTTCCACGTTCGCCCAGGCGTACCTCGCCGAAGCCGGCGAGACCATCGCCGACTTCACGCACGCGTTCCCCTCGCGCCTCGCGGCGGAGTCGGAGGCGCGGATCGTCCAGACGGCGCGTCCCGACGGCGTGCTCTGGACGCTTGCGGGGTTCACTCCGAACAGCGTCGTGACCGTCGCGATCAACGGCGCTGGTTACCACCTCGAGTACGAGGTCCGCACCGACAAGTACGGGATGCATCAGGGAAGCTTCGGCGGCACCGCTCCGAAGGGCGAATACACGATCAGCGCGAGCCGCGGGGGGACGAGCGCCGTCACGACCGTCCGAACCTAGGCCGTCGCGGCCCCGCGCAGGGCCCGCTCCATCGTTACTCTTCGGCCACATGGGGGAGCCAAAACCGATCGATCTCGATGCGCTCATGGCCGAAGTCCGCGAGCGCATCCGCACCAAGCGCGAGAAGGGCATCTACGGCCCCGACGTCGACGCGCTCATGCGCGTTCCGCTGCCCGGCGGACGCCGTATTTTTTCCGACGACCTCCAGGACCCGCTCGCTTCGCTCGCCGAGGCGCTCGACGAGGAGGTCGAGTACGACCCGCGCAGCCGCAAGCCGGTCGTCGGCCCGGTCATCACGTACGCCAGGAGGGTCGTCATCTCGCTCGTCCGCTGGTGGATGGGGGCGCTGCTCGAGCGCCAGGAGCGCATCAACCGGCTGCTCGCGGCCGCGTACGACTACGAGGGCCAGATGGCGCCGCGCTTCGGATCGCGGCTCGAGCGACTCGAGCGCGAGTGGAAGGAGCGGCGCGAGCACGAGGTCGCCGCGAACCTGCACTCGGTCTACTTCCAGGCGCGCTTCGGCGGTGACGAGCCGGTTATTCGCAGGCAGTCGGAGGCGTTCGTCGACCTCTACAGGGGGCGCAAGCGCGTGCTCGATCTCGGGTCGGGGCGCGGCATTTTCCTGCAGCTCTTGAAGGACAAGGGCATTGGCGGATACGGGGTCGACCTCGATCCGCGCATGGTCGCGCAGAGCCGCGAGAAAGGGCTCGAGGCGCACGAGGTCGATGCGCTCACGCATCTGCGGCAGGTGGAGACGGGGAGCGTCGATGGCCTGTACGCGCGACATCTCGCCGAGCACATCCTTCCCGGCGAGCTCGTCGAAATTCTTCGCGCGTGCCGGCGCGCGCTCGCACCGGGCGCGCCGCTCGTGTTCGTCACGCCGAACCCGAGGACGCTTACGGTCGGCGCGCACACGTTCTGGACTGATCCGCAGCACCTGCGGCCGATCCCACCAGATCTCTTCAAGTTCTACCTGGAGGTCGAGGGCTTCACCGACGTCGAGCTGCGCACCTTCGAGCCGAGCGAGCGGCGGCTGAACGAGGAGGTGCCCGCGGGCCCGATCCGCGACAACGTGAAGCTCCTGAACGAAACCCTCTTCGGAGACCGCGATTATGCGGTGATCGGATACGCGCCGAAGTGAGAGTGCATCAGTTCCACCCGACCCTTGCCCCGGGCGACGCGATGAGCAATCACGTCTTCGCGCTGCGCAAGAAGTTCCGTCACTGGGGGTACGACTCGTTCGCCTACGCGGTCGAGGCCAAGCCAGGCGTCGCCGACGTGCGTTCGTACCGCCGGCTCTTCCGCGACGTGAAGCCGGACGACCTTCTGATCGTCCACTTCTCGATGGGCAGCGAGATCGTCGACCAGCTCGTCAAGATCCCCGCGCGCCGCGTGCTCGTCTATCACAACATCACGCCACCCGAGTTCTTCAGCGGCATCAACCCGCACGCGGCGGCGTTCGCGCGCCTCGGGCTGCGCCAGCTCTCGCGCATCGCGCCCGCGTTCGAGCTCGGGATCGGCGTCTCCGAATTCAACCGCCGCGCGCTCGCCGAAGCGGGGTACGAAGAGACCGCACGCGTCCCGATACTCCTCGATTGGGAGCACTTCGCGGTGCCACCGAACGACACGGTGCTCGCGCGCTGGAGGGGAATGCGGACCGCGCTCCTCTTCGTTGGCCGGATCTCGCCGAACAAGCGGCAGGACGACCTGGTGCGGATGTTGGCCTATTACCGGCGCTGCATCGATCCCGAAGCGCAGCTCATCCTCGTCGGCGCGTACCGCGACCAGCCGCAGTTCCACGCCCGCGTCGTCGCGCTCATCGAGCGACTCGGCCTCGGCGGCGCGGTGTGGTTCGCCGGGACCGTGGACGACGCGTCGCTGCTCGCGTACTACCGTGCGGCGACAGCGTTCGTCTCGCTCTCCGAGCACGAGGGATTCGGCGTGCCGTTGCTCGAGGCGATGCGTTTTCGCCTACCGGTCGTCGCCTACGACGCGGCGGCGATCGGCGAGACCGTCGGTCATGCCGCCGTGCTGCTTCGCGAGCGCGATCTCGCGGAGACCGCCGAGGCGGCTGCGATGGTGGGCGAGAAGACCGAGCTTCGCGAGGCGCTGGTCGCCGCGGGCGAGCGGCGCGTGAACGACTTCGACCCGGACAAGGTTGCCGAACGAATGCGGCAGGTATTGGGCCTCTGAACCCGTCCTCCGCCGTTTGGAGTAGAGCATCCGGCTAATGGCAAGCGGCGTATCTCCGACGTAGGTTGCGCTGGGGAGCAAGTTTGCCTTGGGGGGTGGGTTGAGATGGTCAGTTGGCGGATGCCTGACGGGACCGAGATCGTGGGCGTGGGTGTCCAGGTGGACACCGAGCGCCTCCGCGAGTTCGTCGTGCGATTCATGAGCGCCGCTGGGGCCGGCTGGAATGCTTCTCAGTGGAGCGACACGCTCTTCGGCTCGGCGTTCGAGGAACGGTTCGGAGTGAAGGTCCAGATCCACCGCGAGGCCGGCCCCGACGGCCATCGTCTGTTCGCGATTCGCGCCATTCCTAGCTAGCCGACGACCGGTTTTGACGCTGCCACGCGGCCATGACATCATGATGGCATGGAGCGAAAACAGGTTCAGCTGACTCGGCAGCAAGCCGAGGCGGTCCACCGTGTCGCCGTGCGGCGGAAAACGTCTGATGCGGCGATCGTGCGGGAGGCCGTCGATCGCTGGCTTCGGTCGCGCGGGCGCGGCTCCGACAAAGAACGCTGGCAGCGCGCGCTGGCGGTCGTCGGCAAGTTCGCATCCGGGCGGACGGACATCAGCAAGGAACACGACCGCGAGCTGGCCGAGGCGTTCCGCTCCTGACAGCCTTCGTCGACACGTCCGCGTTCTTTGCGCTCCTCGACCGAACAGACCAGTTTCACGAGACGGCGAAACGGCATCTAGCGAAGTACGCGGACAGCGAGGACGACCTGGTGACTCATAGCTACGTCATCGTCGAGACCGTCGCTCTCGCCCAGCGACGCCTCGGCCCCGAGGCCGCTCGCGAGTTCCTGCAGGAGCTGGCACCGGTCGTGACGACCGTTTGGGTGGACGAGCCAACTCATCAGGCAGGCGTCGCCGCGTTGCTTGCCGCACTACCGACGCACGTGTCTTTCGTGGACTACATCAGTTTCGAGGTCATGCGCGAGCAGGGGATTTCCGTCGTTTTTGGATTCGACGACGATTTCGTCGCGGCCGGCTTCACGACGACAAAATGACCGAGCGCCTGCGCTTCGCGCATCAGTTCAATCCGGTGATTGCCTACGGCGATGCGGTCGGCAATGACTGTCTGGAGCTCCAGCGGATCTTCTGGTCCGCGGGTGTGCGCAGCGATCTCTTCGCGGCCGAGGCCAAGCCGGAGATGCGCGCGCTCACGCGATCGTGGGATGACCTCGAGCTCATCAAGCGTCGTGACGGACTTCTTCTTGTCCACCACTCGATCGGCACGGATACCGTACCCAAGGTCCTCGCATCGCCGGCGAGAAAGGCGATCGTCTACCACAACATCACGCCCGGTCACTACTTCGCCGGGCTCAACGATTACCTGAAGACCTTCGCGGAGCTCGGCCGCGAGCAGCTGAAAGAGCTCGCGAAGGCCGCGGAGTTCGGCATCGCGGACAGCGAGTACAACCGCAAGGAGCTCGAGGCCGCTGGGCTCGCGAACACCGCGGTCGTTCCTGCGCTTGTGGACTGGGAGGATTTCGATCGGCCGCCGGACCCGGAGGTTGCCCGCGAGCTCGCGGACGAGCGGACCGCGATCCTGACGGTGGGCCAGATCCTTCCGCACAAGGCCGTCCACGACGTCGTGGCCGCGTTCGCGAAATACCGCGAGACCGATCGGACCGCCCGCCTCTACCTCGTCGGTCCGACGGCGATGTCCGGAAGCTACCTCGACAGGGTCCGCGGCGACATCCGGAGGCTCGGACTCGAAAATGCGATCACGCTCACCGGCAGCGTCACCGTCGAGCAGCTCGTCGCGTACTACCGCGGCGCGACGGCGTTCCTGACTCTCTCGGAGCACGAAGGCTTCTGCGTACCGCTCCTCGAGGCGATGCGGAGCGACCTGCCCGTCGTCGCGAACGCCGCCGCGGCGATCCCGGAGACGCTCGGCGACGGCGGCGTCCTCCTCGAGACCAAGACGCCCGAGGCCGTCGCGGCGCAGCTGGAGCGCGTCATCGGCGACGAGGCCCTCCGTAAAGACCTCATCGAGAAGGGGCGGCGCAGGGTCGAGGCGTTCTCACGGCCGCACGTCGCGGAGCGGTTGAAGCTCGCTCTGGCTCAGGGCGGGTGGGATCTGCCGAACGCGAAGTCGAAAAAGATCGTCGTCATGTCGAGCGATCAGCGCTGCGGCATCCACCATTACTCACTTGCCGTGACCGACGGCCTCCGTGACCGCGGACATCAGGTGACCTTCGTCGGGGTCAAGCACCTGGACACAGCCGATCTGTATCGCAAGCTCAAGTTCATCTCGTCGCAGAGCGACGCCGTGCTCATCGAGCACGAGGCCGGGATCTTCCGCGATGTGCCGTTCGTTAGGGCGCTCCTCTCGCTCTGGCGCAAGCGCCTTCCGGTGATCCTCTCGCTGCACGAGCTCGAGCCGGAAAAGTTTCACCATTACCGTCGCTTGTCGGCGGCGCTGCATTACAACCCGCGCTACCGCCTCCCCCTCGAGATCCTCCGCATGCCGTGGGTCGCGCTGCGGATGGCCAACTGGTTCCTTCGCTACCGCCTCGTCCTGATGTTCATGGGCTCCATTCCGCGCAAGCTCGTCGTCCACTCGACGCGGAGCGAGCGCTGGCTCCAGCTCCTCACACCGGATCAGGACAAACGCGAGCGCTTCCCGCTCCTCGTCATGCCTCTCGAGAACACGGTCCTGCCGCGAAGCGCCGAGGAGAAGCGAAAGCTCCGCGCGAGGTTCGGTCTCCCGATGGACAAGTTCATCTTCGTGTCGCCGGGCTTCTTCTTCGCGCGCAAGCGCTACAGGGAAGTGATCGAGGCGCTGCCGCAAGATGCGATGCTGGTCCTCTCCGGCACGAAATCGAGCTGGGAGCCCGAATACTTCGACGAAATCATCGCGCTTGCCAAGACGAAGGCGAACGTCGTGATCAACACCGAATACGAGACGATGGGTGAGTACGTGGCCGCGTCGGACGCGGTCGTCTTGTTCTACGAGGACGTCTTTCAGAGCGCGGTAGTCACGCAGGCGGTGTGGGCAGGCCTGCCCTGCATCTTCTCCGAAGCCGAGGGCTTCGCGCCGTATCACGCGGCCGGGCCTGTCGTCCGAAGCGAGGACGAGCTGGCGAAGGCGATGCGCGAGATCCAGAAGCCCGAGACATACGCGAAGTACTCGCGCGGCGTTCGTATCCTGCGCCGCCTCCTCTCGCCGGAGCGCAACGCGGAACGCTATCTCGCCGGCATCGAGTGAGGATCCTCGTCGTCGTCCAGCGCTACGGCGCCGAGGTCGTCGGTGGCTCCGAGTCTCACGCCCGCGTGGTGGCTCACCGTCTCGCGATGGTCAACGAGGTCGAGGTCGCGACCACCAACGCCCTCGACTACTGGAGCTGGGCGCCGTACTTCGCGGCCGGCGAATCGATGGACGGGCCGGTACGCGTGCGACGTTTCGCGGTGACCGGCCTGCGCAGCACGACGTTCAAAGAGAGCGAGCGCCACATTCTCTTTGAGCCGCACACGCTCGCCGACGAGCATGGCTGGCTCGCGATGCAGGGGCCGCACACGCCCGATCTGCTGGAGTTCCTGACCCGGGAGGGCAAGAGCTACGACGCGATCCTCTTTTACACCTACATCTACGAGCCGACGGCGGCGGGCCTGCCGCTCGTCCCCGAGCGCGCCGGGCTCGTCTCGACCGCGCACGACGAGGAGCCGCTCCGCCTCGTTCCGTATCGCGCGCTCTTCCAGCTGCCGCGCGCGTTCGGCTTCCTCACGCCCGAGGAGCGCGATCTCGTCCATGCGCGTTTTCGGAACGAGCACATCCCGAGCGAGGTCCTTGGCATCGGCCTCGACGCGCCGCCCTGGCACGACCCCGAGCCGTTCCGCGACCACTACGCCCCGCGCGGGCCGCTCGTCGTGTACCTCGGCCAGGTGAGCGAGGGCAAGGCGGTCGATGAGCTGCTCGCCGACTGGATCGCGTATCGCAACAGCGGCGGCGCGGGTTCGCTCGTTCTTGCCGGGACCGCGCGCATGCCGATCCCTGAG
>VBGU01000050.1 GCA_005881085.1 Chloroflexota bacterium
TCAGTCTTCTCCGCGCACTCAACCTCGGCATTCCGCTCTGGCGCATCAGAACGGCGGCGGAAATCGAGCAGGCTGATATCAGCCTCACGGTCGTGGCTGCGTACGACGAGACGGATTGGCCGCTGATCGGCGAGCTCGCCGAGAGCATGACGACGGTCATCCTGACGACGAATCCGAACCCAGAGGATGCGGCGCATGCCATCGCGATGGGCGCCTTCGGCTACGTCGATACGCACCTTCCGAGCGAAGCACTCCGCCGCTCGATCCTCGGCGCGATGCGCGGCGAGCACGCGTATTCGCGTCGCGTGCTCTCGACGCTCATCAAGAACGGCCGCTGGCTGCGCGCGTCGAACGCGTTGCCGCTCACGCCACGTCAGCGCGAAGTCATCGTTCTCATCGCGCGCGGCGCCGCGGACAAAGAGATCGCGCGATCGCTCGGCATCACGA
The DNA here is from genome assembly GCA_005881085.1 of Chloroflexota bacterium. Classification (GTDB taxonomy): domain Bacteria; phylum Chloroflexota; class Limnocylindria; order P2-11E; family P2-11E; genus 3-1-20CM-2-70-9. Next base: position 448 of record VBGU01000050.1, read on the forward strand.
CCGCGACGGCACAAAAGCACGTGACCAACCTTTTGCGTCGGTTGAACGTGCCGAACCGCGCGGCGGCCGTCGCGGTCATGTCCTCGGCATACCCGCTCTAGGCGTCGCGCACCACCAATACTGCGTAGGTCCATTGACAGCGGGCCGTCGGACTCAGATTCTTCGGGTCGTCACTGGCAAGGGAAGGCCCGTCCGCTCGGACGGTGACCCGACTGGGGAGATGTGGGCGACCAGGAGTCACGCAAGAGGCGCGCCGGTTCGGCACGCCCGCGGGTCTGCGTCATCGACTCAAGAGAGGTCGGTCTCGCCTACGCGCGCCTCGACGAATGCCGTCTCGACGTCATGGGCTCTCTGCCCAGCCTGAGCCAGCTCACCGCCGCTACGGCGAGCACCTATGACGCGATCCTCGTGGGGTGTACCGAGCGTCTTCTGCTGAGCCCGCCCTTCCGGACGCGAGCCCATCAGCTCAGCCGAGCGGCTCGCCTCATCGCGCTTATGGCCTCGCCAACCGCTGAGGCCGGCGCTCAGGCCGCGAGTCTCGGCTTCGTTGGCCTTGTCTCTTGCGACGTGACGCCAAGAGCGCTCGAGCGCACCATCGCCGCGACGGCGCTGGGCGAAAGCGCGTTCCCGCGGACCGTCCTGAACGGCCTCGTCCAGATGGTCTCGCGTCTCTCGTCGACGCGGCTGGGCGCATACAGCGACGTCGCGCTAACGCCGCGGCAGGAACAGATCGTGGAGCTCATCGCGCAAGGCGCGACCGATCGCGAGATCGCGTCCTTTCTGCAGATCAGTCAGTCGACTGCGCACAAGCACGTTCAGAACGCCCTGCGACGTCTCAACGCCAAGACGCGGAGCCAGCTCGTGGCCTCGGCCCGGCAGCCGGCGTTCAGGGGAAGCTTCGACTAGAGCCGGACGCGAGGCGGGTCATTTTTCGGTATTGCCGCACCTTCTGACGACTGCCTCAATTGACCATGCGGATGACCGGCGTACCGGTCGCGCGGGCGCGTGGGGTTGGGTGTGACAAAGGGACGTAGGAGCGCTTGGGCTGATCAGGCTGGGCAGAGCCTCATCGAGGTCGCCCTCGCCTTGCCGATTCTTCTCGTCCTGTTGCTCGGGCTGGCCGATGGCGCGCGGGCGTACTACTACGCCGGGGTAGTCGCGAACGGCGCACGCGAAGGCGCTAATTACGCTGCCCATAACGGGTCGGCGACTCGGGCGCAGGTCACGCAACGGGTCTGCGACGCGACGGGGCTTGCGACATTCGGATCACCTTGCCCCGGACTCACCGTCACATGCGCGTTGGTTGGCGGCGACGCCACGATCGAGACCCGCTACAACTTCGCGCTTCTCACCGGGTCGGTCGTGGATGCGGCCTTCAAGGTGAACCCGATCGTCATCCGCGCCAACGCCCGCTTTCCGAGCTTCACCGCTGGTACACCATGCGCCAGCTGAAGCGGGACGAACGCGGCGTCGGCACCATCGAGCTCGCCCTGATCCTCCCGGTGCTGATCCTGCTCACTGTTGGCTTCCTCGACCTCGCGCGTGCGCTGAACGCCGCGATAGTGGTAGGCGGCGCGAGTCAAGAAGGAGCCCATTACGCGGTGCTCAACCCGGCCGCCGCGCCCTCGGCGATCGCAAGCGCCGCACGGGCCCGGGTCCAACCGTTGTCGCCGGGCTCGGTCACGGTCACGGCCGAGTACTACGACAACGCCAGCGCCAGATTCGTCCCTTGGCCCAGTACCGGAATCCCGGCAAGCAGCCCGACTCCGACGGGGGTCGTCGTGAGGGTGAGCGTGAGCTACCCGTGGTCTGCGGTCTCCACCCTTGTTGACAGCTTCTTCTCGGGAACTGGATCGCGCACGGTCACCGCGAACGCTCTCATGGAGACCCGACGGTGATGCGATCGCAGCAGGGTCAGGCGCTGATCGTGGTCGCATTGTGCGTCGCCGTTCTCGTGGCCGGACTCGCGTTCGCGGTGGACTGGGGCTATGCCATCGCACAGCGACGTGTGACGCAAACCATCGCCGACGCGGCCGCGCTCGGAGCCGGAAAGTTTCTCGCGTCGGCCGTGATCACGGTGAACGGCCGCCCCGCCTTCACAGTGACGCAGGAAAAGACCTGGTGCGCGGCAAAGAAATACGACTCGGGAGACGCCAGCGCCCCTGGCAACCATTCGTTCCCCACGCCGAATAGCTCGACTGTACTAAATGTCTTCTACTGGAACGGAACGACCCGGGATCCGGTCACGCTCGGTCCGATCTGGACGACGAGCGCGAAACCCGCCAACGACAACTGTGCCCAGATCACCACAGCCACCGACGTGCCACCGGACACGATCTTTGTGCGGGTCGCCACGACGATAGCGTTCGGGTCGCTGTTCGCGTCGATCGCGAGTCACACGAACAGCACCGCGGGTGCCTCGGCCCGCGTTCGGCTTTCCGGAACCCCGGTTCCGATCGGGGGCGGACCGATGTGGGCGATGGTGCGGCACTACAACGCCTCCGATTTCAACAACACGTGCACGGTCACACCCTGTGACCCGACCGACCCCACGCAGGTGCAACCGAAAACGTTCTGGGATCCGAATGCTCCGGATGTCGCCTACGGGAACTTTCACGGACTCATCGACTTCTCACGAAACTCTCCAGGCTTCGGCACGGCCGGGGTCGTGACGGCCCAACTGGTCACGCAGCCCGACTCGTGGGCCCATGCGCCGAATGCTCTGGTCGCCGATCAAAGTGGAAGCTGTGCAAACACCTTTGGGGCCGGGCTGTGGGACTCATGGGGGCAGGCGGACACACAGCAGGACAAGCAGTGCAGCATTCCGAACTGGGTCTACTACGGATTCCGAGGGACGCTTTCGTTGGATAGCCAGTGGGCCTCTCTTCCACCGGGGTCCCAACAAGAGTCGCCCTCGACCCTCACGACCCGCTCGATCTGCACCCCGCCCCCGAATCCGGCTCCGTCGTGCGCACATCCGACCTGGGGTGATTGGGTCGAGACAGCCGGCGGTCAGGTCGCGGATATGTCTCCAGTCCTCCGGCGCGCGTTGGCCGATCGCGGAAGCTCGTCGATGCCCTATTCGGATCGATTTGTGCCTGGGACGACGACGAGGTTCGGAAAGGGCCTCGTGATCCTTGTGTTCCTGTGGGACTGCGGCGAGGAATTCAACAAGAACGCAGCGGTCGGATCGCAGTGGTCGCTCATCGTTCCCGGCGGGCAGAATCCCGACTGCTCCCAGCTCAACAAAGCCCCCGGGCGAGTGCATCTCTTCACGGTGGCGCCATTCACGGTCTACGAGGGGACCGTCGGCTTCAACGGTGGGAACAACACGGTCAGTGGGTACTGGGGTGGCCTTTTCGGTGATCCCGACTCCTGTCAGTCATGTGCTCTTAACGGCCTCGCCAACACCGCGGTCATGGTCCCGGACAACTAGGAGGCGATCGATATGCGACTACGTTCGTGGTTCTTCCTCTCGCTCGGCATCGTCCTGGCCCTCGTCACGGGGGTGGCGCTGAACGGGGTCGCGCAGCAGAACGCCGACCGAGTCGCGGCCGCACCGCCGCAGACGGTCAGCATCATCGTTGCGAAATCGGACGTTCCGGCGCGAGCCGTCCTGACCGCAGCGATGCTTGCGCATCGCGACTATCCGACGGAGCTCGTCCCGAGCGGCGCGCTCGCCGACGAGGCGGACGCCGTCGGACAGACCACGCTGGCGGCGATCCCGAGCGGTGCGGCCGTGCTACGAGGACAGATCCTCGCCGCGAACGGGAAGACCGGCTCGTCACTGACGATCGACCCCGGCAAGGTGCTCGTCTCATTTCCGACGACCGATCCCTTGACCGCCGGCGGCTTCGTGGAAGTCGGAGATCACGTCGACATCCTCGCGACCATCACGGCGGGCGCGGGCGAGAACCCCAAGCGAACGCAGACCACGATCCAGAACCTCGAGGTGCTTCAAGTGATCGGACCGACCCAACAGCAACCGCAGCGCGGCACGTCCCTGACCTTTGTCGTCGACCATCAGACCGCGCTGGTCCTCAAGTACCTTCGTGACAGCCAGGCGACGATCGACCTCGCGGTCCGCTCGCGCGCCGAGACCCAGGACGTGACCACCCGCAGCGTCGACATCACATACCTGGTGCAGTCGTTCGGGATCGCTCGATGATGGATTCGATCGGACCGATCCGCGTTCTCGTACTGGAGACCGAGCCGAACATCATCGCGAACGCCCGAGCCGCACTCGAAGGCGACAGCCGCCTGGTCCTCGTCGGGACGGTGAGCGACCAGGCCTCGCTCATGGACAAGCTCGGCAGCACGTATGCGCACGTCGCCGTCATCGACCTCGCGGGACTGCGCGGCGACGTCGGGCCGGCGGTTCGCGAGGTCCTCGCGCACGCGCCCGAGTGCTGCGTCATCGTGACGGGTTCGAACGTCGCACCCGGCATCGTGTCACGCGCGGTGACCGCCGGTGCTCGCGGCTTCCTCCTGAAGCCCTATCAACCCGAGGACTTCGTGAGCACGATCCGCGATGCCTACGTGAACTTCCAGGAGCTCCGCCGCCTGCAGCGGATCGAACGAGTTCCCGGAACGACGTCGCGGCCGGGCGCAGTCATCGCTGTGTACAGCCCGAAGGGTGGCGTCGGCTGCACCACGATCGCGACAAACCTCGCGGTGGCGCTCGCACGACGCAGCGGGAAGTCCACGGTCGCCCTCGTCGACCTCGACCTGCAATTCGGGGATATCGGCATCGCACTCGATCTCAAGAGCGCGAACAGCCTCGCCGACCTTCTGAATCATGTGGACTCGATAGACCAGCAGCTGGTCGACGAAGTGTTCGTGAAACACGCCTCGGGAGTCCGCGCGCTCCTCGCGCCTGAGAACCTCGCCTCTGTTCCGAGCATCGACCCCGATCGCGTCGCGCGCGTCGTCGATCAGCTGCGTCCGCATTTCCAATACATCGTGTGCGACCTGTGGTCGAGCCTGGAGGACCTTACCCTCGCGACCCTTCGCATGGCCGATCGGGTGATCCTCGTGACGACGCCCGAGCTCCCGGCTCTTCGCAACCTCCGGCGCGTCATGAGCGCGACAGGTCTTCTCCTCCAGGACGATCGCACGATCCTCGTCGCGAATCGCGTGCCGGGCAAGGCCGGAATCAGTCTGAACGAGATCGAGAAGGGTCTTGGCCGATCGATCGCGGCGACGATCCCGAGCGAAGGGGTCGGGATAACCGACGCGATCAATCGCGGCATGTCGATCTTCGACGAGCGGGCTCGGGCGAAGGCCGGCGGTAGCTACCGGAAGCTCGCCGACCTGGTCGCGGTCGGTCTCGAGCCTGCGGCGGTCAGCCGGGCACGCCGGCCCGTCCCGGCCACGAGCTGATCTGGATGACCATCCTTCGTCCGGCGATCACCGGCGTCCCGCCTCCCGACCTCAAGATGGTCAAGCACGCCGCACCATCGATCGTCCCCGAGGCCGACTGGCGCCCGGACATTCTGAAGCTGAGCCGGTTCCGCGACGACGCCGAAGTGCAGCTCGTGAACCGCATTCACGCACGCGTGGCCGCGCTCCTCGGTCGAAACGTCGAGGCGGCGAGCCCCGAGCAGATGCGGGCGATGGTCGCGGAACACTTCTCGACCGCGTTGGACGACGAGCACGTCGCTGTAAACCGCACCGACCGCCTGCGCCTTCAGGACGCCGTCTTCTCGGAGATCGTCGGCTACGGACCGATCCAGGACCTCCTCCACGACGACGGGATCTCCGAGATCATGGTGAACGGCGCGCACCAGGTCTGGATCGAGCGCGAAGGCAAGCTGTATCTCACCGACATAACGTTTGCCGACACCGACCACGTCATCAGGGTCATCCAGCGGATCATCGCGCCGCTCGGCCGGCGCTGCGACGAAGCATCACCGATGGTCGACGCGCGTCTTCCCGACGGATCGCGCGTAAATGCGATCATCCCGCCGCTCTCGCTGGTCGGTCCCGTCCTCACCGTCCGCAAGTTCCGTCGCGAGCCGCTCTCACCTGACGAGCTCCTTCGCCATTCGTCCATCACGCCCGAGGCGCTCCAATTCCTTCGCGCGTGCGTGCGCGGCCGCCTGAACGTCATCGTGTCGGGCGGCAGCGGCGCCGGGAAGACGACCCTTATGAACGCGCTGTCGTCGTACATCTCGACACGCGAGCGGATCGTCACCATCGAGGACGCCGCGGAGCTCCGCCTCCAGCAGATCCACGTCATCACGCTCGAGGCGCGGCCGGCGAACGTCGAGGGCCACGGCGAGGTGAGCATCCGCGATCTGCTCCGGAACGCGCTTCGAATGCGGCCCGACCGGATCGTCGTCGGCGAGTGCCGCGGCCCTGAAGCGCTCGACATGTTGCAGGCGATGAACACGGGGCACGACGGCTCGCTGACGACGATCCACTCCAACGGGCCGCGCGACGCGCTCGCGCGGATCGAGACGATGGTCCTCATGTCCGGAGCTGACCTTCCGCTGCGGGCGATCCGCGAGCAGGTCGCCGCCGCAATCGACCTCGTCGTCTACGTCGAGCGAATGCAAGATGGAACGCGGAAGATCACGCAGATCAGCGAGGTCCGTGGCTACGAGGGAGACCTCATCACGATGCAGGATCTGTTCGTTTTCCAGCGCGAGGGCTTCGACGGGCAGCGCGTCCTCGGTTCGCTGCGGCCGACGGGCATCCGTCCCGCCTTCAGCGAGCAGCTGACCTCACGCGGGCTCGAGCTCCCGCTCAACTGGTTCGGGTACGACGGCGACGGGGCGTTCGAGGGAGAGCGCGGCTGATGCTCCCTCAGGTGATCGTGATCAGCGTTCTCGGCGCGGCGGCGGTGGTGTGTTTCGTTCTCGGCCTCTGGCTTCCGCTCGTCGACGCCGAGCGCCGCATCGCACGTCGCCTTCAGGGCTTCGTCCAGGCGCCGATCGCGGCGGGCGACGCGCATCTCATGCTCGCCCGACCCCGCGGCCACCCTACTCATCCGCTCCCTCGTACATCCTCACCTCTCCGATTCCTCGAGCGAATCCTTGCGGAAGCGGAGAGCGATGTGTCGCCCGGCCAGCTCCTCGCGGCCACGAGCGTCGTCGGTCTCGTTGCGTTGGCGGCGGGCATCTTCGTTCTGCGCGAGATGATCCTCGCGGTGCCGCTCGGCCTTATCGGCGCATTCCTCCCGATGTGGTGGATCCGCCGCGGCCACAAGCGCACGCTGTCGCGCTTCAAGTCGCAGCTTCCCGACACCGTCGGGCTCCTCGCGAGCTCCGTGCGATCCGGCCACAGCCTCCCGCAGGCGCTCGAACACGTCGCGGGCGACGCGCCCGAACCAACGAAAGCTGCATTCCTTCTCGTCGGTAGGGAGATCGCCCTCGGCGCCTCGCAGGAGGATGCGCTCGAGCGTCTCGCCGCCCGGTATCCGTCGGACGATCTAAAGCTCATCGTCGCGGCGATCAATGTGCAGCACCAGATCGGCGGCAGCCTCGCCAAGATCCTCGATAGCATTTCGGAGACGATCCGGGAGCGGATCCGTATCGAGGGGGACATCAAGGCACTCACGGCGCCGCAGCGCGTGAGCGCCTACGTCCTCTGCGGGCTTCCGGTCTTCGTGACGCTCGGGCTGCTCCTCATCGGACCCGATTACATCAGTCCTCTCTTCCAGCCTGGTCCTCTCCGGTACGCGCTGTTCTCCGCCATCTCGCTCGTCATCCTTGGGTTCTTGGTGATGCGCGCGATGACCAAGATCGATGTTTAGACGCGCGTCGTTCGTCGTTGCGGCGGTCGCGACGCTGCTGCTGGTGCTCGGCGCGGGGGTCGCACGCGCCGACGATCCGTATCGCGTCGTGCTGAGCCGCGTCGACCCGAGCGACTTCCCCACCGTGCGCCTCGTCGCCGCGGTCGTCGACGTGAACGGCAAAGCCGTCCCGGGTCTCCGGCCGCAGGATCTCCAGGTCCGCGAGGGGACCGTCGCGCCTCAGGCGAACGTGACCCTCGCATCGATGGTCTCCCCGGTCGCGCTCGCGCTTGTGATCGACACGAGCGGCAGCATGGCCGGACAGCCCCTCGCCGACGCCAAAGCGGCGGTCAGCTCGATGGTGGGATCGCTCGGCGCGATCGACCAAGTCGCGATCCTGTCGTTCAACTCGGTCGTGCGTGTGGTCCAGCCGCTCACCTCGGAGAAATCGCGAGCGCTCGCGGGCGTCGGTTCGATCGTCGCCGGAGGCGACACCGCGATCTACGACGCCGCCCAGAGCGCGGCCGATCTGCTCGAGGGGGCCGATCCGAAGGCGCGGCGCGCGATCGTCCTGCTCACCGACGGTCTCGACACGGCGAGCCGCAGCTCACGTCTCTCAGCGGTAAAACACCTCGAGACGAGCGGCTTTCCGCTGTACGCGATCGGTCTCGGGAACGACATCGATCGCGGAACGCTCGACGCGCTCTCAGGTGCGGCCGGTGGCGGGGCGACGTACCTCGCGCCGAGCTCGTCGGATCTTGCGGCCATCTACGGAAAGCTGAGCGAGCAGCTGCTGACGGAGTACTCGATCGAATACCGATCAGGCGCGACCGACCTCCCGGGAGGCAGCACCGTACCGTTCGAGATCACGGTTGGCCGCGCCGGCGCGATCCTCGCTCGCGCGACCGGCAGCTTCACCGTTCCGGCCGGTCGCGGGCAGGCGCGGCCACCCGTGCCAACAACCGCCCCAGCCCCCGCAGCCGTCGTGGTGGCTACGCTGCCGGTGCGTCCCCAGAACGGCTGGATCGTCGGGCTTCTGGGAGCGATGACGTCCCTCGTGCTGGTGCTCTGGTTGAACGAGCTGACTCTCCACACGGGCTCGCATTCCCGGAGGCGGCTGCGCGCTCTTATCAGCGGGATCGACCCGGCAGCGGAGGGTCGGGGAGGACGCCGGCTCATCGGCCGTCTCGCTGGACCGCTCCGGTCGATCGGCCACGTGGTCGTTCGCGTGCTCGGCACGAAGTACGTGGAGCAGACCCGCGAGCGGCTCGAGCGGGCGGGCGATCCGCTTGGCGTGACTGAATTCCTCGGCCTTCGGTTCGCGCTGTTGATCCTTTTCAGCGCCGTGATCACCACGATCGTCGTTCTCCTGAGCCGCGGTCCCGGACCGATCGCCGTCGCGGTGATCATCGGTGCCGCAGCCGGATTCGTCACGCCGGGCATCGCGATCACCATGATCACGCGGGGCCGGAGGAGCGCGATGCAGCGCGCGCTGATCCCGTCGCTCGACATGCTCGCGCTATCGGCCGAGGCTGGGCTCGCGTTTGACGGTGCGATCGCTCAGGTCGTGCTGCGTTGGAGGAACCCGCTCTCCGACGAGCTACGCCGCCTGCTGCTCGAGTTCCAGATGGGCCGGGAGCGGAAGCAGGCGCTCCGTGGGCTCGCGCGGCGCACTGGCCTTCCGGATCTCTTGAAATTCGTCAACGCCGTCATCCAGGCCGACACGCTCGGGGTCGGGCTCGCGAAAGTTCTGGCGGATCAGGCGCTCGAGCTTCGAACCAAGCGGCGGCAACGTGCCGAAGAGCAGGCGCGCATCGCGCCGGTCAAGATGATGTTCCCCATGGTCTTGCTCATCTTCCCCGCGCTCTTCGTGGTCATTCTCGGCCCGGCAGTACCGAAGCTGACGGCGATCTTTAACGTCGGCCAGTAGTGCGGGCCTAGCGCTTGGGGTCGGGACGCGAGATGTAGATGGTGGGAGCGACTTTCGCGCGATCAACCCAGACGGACGGCTCCGCGTCGTCGGCGGCCGGAGCAGGTTCGGGCTCAAATGTACGGGGCCTTGGTTTCAGGGCGACCTCCCGCGGCTGACTGGACGCGATGTGCCCGGTGCCAACGAAAATGAGCGCTTCTTTCGTCGCGCCCTGGAATCCCGTGCCGGCCCCATCGGTGAGCTGCCACGGCGAGATTCGCGAAACGCGAACGGCGAGGGTTTGCTCATCGCCACGCACCTCGTGCGTTCCAACGACGACGGCGGCGAATGGCCCGAGGTCCGGAACGGAGGTGTGACCGGCGACCTCGTCGTCGGAGAAGCGCACGAGCACCCCGCCGTCTCCCGCGCTGATCCGAAGGTCACCGCGTCCGCTCGCGACCTGGTCCGATTCGCTCGACGAGGACTCAGCGTCGCGCCAGCTGCCGGCGGCGCTCCGCAGGGCGATGACCTTGCCGAACCCGCCGCGCTCCCCGACGGCGCGGGCTCCGCGAAGGACGATCTCGTCGTACGGGCCGATCCCCGCACCACCCGGGTGGGACGCATCAGGCCCACCGTCGAACGCGAGGTAGACGCCCGCCGTCATGACTGCCACCAACCCACGGTAACAGCCAATTGCGGCGGTCCATCCCCCATACGGCTGAGGCGGCACGGACCTGGTCCGAGTCAGTACGATCGGATGGTGATCGAGACGAAAGAGCTTGCGCTCGCGCGCGAGCATCCGCGCGGAACGGAGCGTCGGCGGCTTCTTCCCTACCGCGATGCCCTGAACGACGCAGCCGCTTACGCGGCTTTGGCAGAGTCCGATCGCGACGCGATCGTGCGCTGGGTGGAGACGCGGCGGCGGATAAAAGAGGAGTTCGGGATCGACCACGACCCCGCGAACCTCGCCGACCCGCTGCTCCCCGCGGAACGCCTGCGCGCGCACGTGCTCGCGGGCGAACGCGCGGCCGCGCAGCGAACCGACTTCGTCGATCCCGGCGGGGATCTCATCGCGGCCGTGGCGGAGCTGCGAAAGAGCTAACCCCGCGCCACGAGGGCCGCGACCACGAGGCCGAACCCGTTGAAGAAGCCGTGGAGCGCGATGCACGGATAGATGCGCCCGGTCGAGGCGCGCATGTAGCCGAGACCGATGCCGGTCGCGAGGATCACCGGGATATCCACGATGACGCCGTGCGCGAGCGTAAATGCGACGGCCGTGACGAGGACCGCGACCTGTGCGCCGAGCGGTTCGAAGAGCGCAAAGCCCAGTCCGCGGCAGAGCGATTCTTCGAAGATCGGCACGAAGACCGCGATCGCGAAGAGGTTCGCCGCCCAAGCCCCGAGGCGCGTCGGATCCCAGAACTCCGGCACGCCCTGCTCGCGGCCGGCGCCGGAAACGAGGGTCACCTCGAGATACGAGATCGTGTACGCGGCGACGAGCGTCGCCACACCGATGAGCAACGCTCGGCCCCACGAGCTCGGCGCGCGAAGTGCGAACGTCTCGCGCAACGGAAGTCCGCGGGCGATCAGCAGGACGATGAGCAGCAGGACCGCATCGACCGAGATCGCCGCGATCGCGGTCGAGTACTTGAAGAAGTCATCGGGCTGAAGGCCGGTCAGCCTTCCATCGAAGCGCAGCGCGTAGCTCGGGATGGCGAGAAGCGCGATGAGCGCGGTCCAGGCCAGGATCCGGCCGCGATGAAGAGGTCGCGTCAGGCGACGGCGTGCGCCGCGCGGAGCGGATCGAGCAACGCGAGCGCGCGGTCCATCTCCTCGAGCGTATTGAAGTAGTGGGGGGAGAGACGTATCAGACCGGGACGGTTGTCGCAGATGATCCCTGCCGCGCGCAGCG
>VBGU01000277.1 GCA_005881085.1 Chloroflexota bacterium
TCATCACGACGCTCGCGGTTCGGCGCGCCGAAAAGAGCGCGGGCGTATCGAGCAATCGCGACGGCCGCATCGCGAGCGACGTCGCCGGACTGATCGGCCGGCAGCGCCCCGACGGCGGATGGCCGTGGTGCGATCAGCCGACGTGCCAGACCGATCCGAACGTGACCGGTTGGGCGCTCATCGCGCTCGGCGAAGCGCAGCGCGACGGCATCTCCGTCGACTCGGGCGTCATCCGCTCGTCGACCGGCTACGTGTTCAGCTACGTGAATCGCTCGACCGACATCGCGCACCCGCCGGACATCAACCAGAAGGCGTTCCTCCTGTATGCGCTCGCCGCGGCCGGCGGCCGCGACGCGGCGGCGGTCCCCGCGCGCGCTTTGTTCGAACAGCAACGCGCCCAGCTCGGGAACTGGGGCCGCGCGTATCTCCTCCTCGCGCTCACCGAGAGCGGCGCGACCAACGAGGATGCCCAAGTCCGCGCGCTCTTCGACGACCTCGCCGGCGCCACGATCCCGAGCGCCAACGGCAATCACTGGGAGGACGCCGCGGACAAGCGCGGCTCCTTCCTCTCGAGCACCGCGACGACCGCGCTCGCGACGCTCGCGATCGCGCGGATCCGGCCGGAGCACGCGCTCGTTCCGCAGACGGTGCGGTGGCTCGTCGTCGGCCGCGGCGCGAACGGCTGGCACAGCTCCATCGATCGCGCGATGGGCGTGCTCGCCCTGTCGAGCTACGCGGTGTCGACCGGCGAGCTCGCCGGCGACTACAGCTACGCCGTTCAGCTCGACGCCAAGGACGTGCTCTCCGGACTCGTGAAGCCGAACACGACGCCGACGACCGCGACGAAGTCGGTCCCGCTCGCCACCTTCAAGCCGGGCACGACCAGCATCCTCGCGTTCACACGCGACTATCAGAAGCCCGGCCGGCTCTACTACACGCTCGACCTGCGCTACCTCACGCCGGCGAAGGGCATCGACGCGCTCAACCGCGGCTTCGCGGTCTCTCATCAGTACACGATGCTCGACGCGCCGACGAAACCGATCAGCGCCGGGAAGCTCGGCGACACGGTGCGGGTCACCGTGACGGTCATGGTGCAGAGCGACCACGCCTACGTCGTTGTCGAGGATCCCCTGCCCGCCGGGCTCGAGCCGGTCGACGCGCGCCTGAAGAACGTCGACCCCGCGCTCAAAGCGCAGCTGGACAACGAGCTCGCGCAGGCCGCGCAGAGACAGTTCGGCGGCGGCGCGTACTTCGCGCCGTGGTATCGCTGGTACTACAGCCCGTGGCACCAGGTCGATCTGCGTGACGACCGCGCGGTGCTCGGCGCGACGCGGCTCTCGAAGGGCGTGTACGAGTACGTGTACTACGCGCGCGCGACGGCGCCCGGCGACTTCTTCGTCGCGCCGGCGCACGCCGAGGAGACGTACTTCCCGGAGGTCTTCGGCCGGAGCGACAGCTCGCGCTTCGTCGTGATGCCTTAGACGCGCTCGCTGACTCGTGCGAGCAGCGAGCGTTCCAACCAGCCGCTGTCCGTTTTCTTGTGGCGGGCCTCGTTGAATCGGTACTGTCCCTCCCGCTTCGAAAGAGGAGGAGCTTGGCATGACGAAACGAGTCGCGTATGTCGTTGCCGCGATCCTCATCCTCGCGCAGAGCGGACCGGCATCGGCCGCACCGCCGTCGCCGCTGGGGTCCGCATTCGCATCGGCGGCTATCGAGTTCTCCGTGCCCCAGAACGTCCTGCTCGGTGTTTCCTACGTCGTCAGCCGCTGGGAAACCGACACGGGGCCAAGCGCGGCGGGCGGATATGGCCCGATGCAGCTCCTCGACGCGTCGAGCGCGCCGGCGCTCGATGGAAAGGGCGCGGATGGCAAAGCGGCCACGCCCGCCCTTGGCTCCGCGGCCCGTGGCATCGAGGCGGCCAGCGCCGTCAGCGGCGTCTCCGCGGCGCAGATCAAGACCAGCGCCACGCAGAACATCCGCGCGGGCGCGGCGCTGCTCGCGAGCTATGCGCGCGACACCATCGGCGCGACGCCGGCGGATCCAGGCAAGTGGTACGGCGCGGTCGCGAAGTACAGCAGCTCGGACGAGGCAAGCGTCGCGCTGGGCTTCGCCGATGACGTCTTCGCGGTCTTGAAGAAGGGCGCTGCGCGCACGACGAGCAGCGGCGAGAACGTAACGCTCGCGGCGAGCAAGACGTCGCCGGACACGAGTACGGCGGGCTCTCTCGTGCTCCTCGACCGCAAGCACACCAGCTTCGACTGCCCGAAGACCGTGCAGTGCCGATTCATTCCGGCCGCGTATCACCAGAACTCCAAAGACCCTGGTGACTACGGGAACTTCGATCTCGCCCGCCGCGAATCGGACGGCCTGGCGGTGCGGTTCGTCGTCATACACGACGCCGAGACCGACTACCAGACGACGATCAAGATCTTCCAAGAGCCACTGAACTACGTGAGCGCCCACTACGTCGTGCGCTCGTCCGACGGGCAGATCACGCAGATGGTGGACACGAAGAACGTCGCGTGGCACGCCGGCAACTGGAACGTGAACATGCACGCGATCGGCTACGAGCACGAGGGCTTCGCGATCCAGGGCACCACCTGGTACACGGAAGCGATGTACCAGGCCTCCGCGGCGCTCACCAAGCACCTCGCCGCGGAATACGGCATCCCGCTCGATCGCGCGCACATCATCGGCCACGACGACATCCCCGGCCCGACGGCCGGCTTCGTCCGGGGCATGCACTGGGACCCGGGCCCCTTCTGGAACTGGGCACGCTACATGGCGCTACTCGGCGCGCCGATCACGGCGACCGTGACCAGCGGCAACGTCGTGACCATCGCGCCCGACTTCGCGACGAACATGCCGCAGGTGCGCGACTGCGAAGGCTCCGGCGCGCTGCAGGCGGCGCAGCCCGCGAACTTCGTCTACCTGTACACGTCGCCGACGGGGGACCCCGCGCTCCTATTCAACGACCCCGGCCTCGCGAGCTCGACCCACACGAAGGGCACCGACTGCGCGGCGGACTGGGGTGACAAGGCCGACACCGGCCAGACGTTCTACCGAGTGCAGCGTCAGGGCGATTGGGACCAGCTCGACTACGCCGGAAACACCGTGTGGTTCTACGACCCCGGTGAGACGAAGATCGCGCACACGACCGCGACGCTCGTCACACCGAAGGCCGGCGCCACCTCGATCCCCGTGTACGGACGCGCGTATCCCGAGTCGATCTCCACCGCGACGCTGACGATGTACTCGATCCCTGCCGGACAGAAGTACGTCGCGTACGAAAAGGTGAAGGGCGACTACTACGAAGCGACGACCTTCAACAACCTGGACAGCTACGTTCTGCACACGACCGCGAGCGACTTCTACATGATCCAGTTCAACCATCGGCTCGCGTTCGTGAAGGCGAGCGA
>VBGU01000278.1 GCA_005881085.1 Chloroflexota bacterium
ACTGACGATCAATGCGCTCACCGCGGGCGATGTCGTCGTTATACCCGTCCAGTGCGAGTACTACGCACTCGAGGGTCTCGCGCAGCTGCTCTCGACCATCGAGGCGGTCCGAATGCATCTCAACGAGCGGCTTGAGGTCCTCGCGATAGTTCTGACTATGGAAGATCGTCGGAACCGGCTCTCCATAGAGGTGATCGACGAGGTCCGACGCCATTTTCCCAATCTCGTCGCCGACGCGCGAATTCCGCGGGCGGTTCGCCTGGCCGAAGCGCCGAGCCACGGACTCCCCATCTCGGTCTACGACCGGCGGTCGGCTGCCGCTCAGGCGTACGACGATCTCGCAAGGGAGCTCTCGGCACGTCTGAGAGCCCGCGCTCCCATCGCTCTCGGCGGGGCGATCGCCTGATGGCGCGCAGCGGCCTGGGCCGCGGTCTCGATGTGCTCCTGGGTCAATCCGGTCCTCCCGTCCGGGTCGGGGTCGAACGTCCGCCGACGAGTGAGATCCCGCTGGAGCTTGTCCGGCCGAACCGTCACCAGCCGCGGACAGCCTTCGACCCGGAAGGTCTCTCCGAGCTTGCCGCATCGATCTCTCGCCACGGCGTTCTGCAACCGATAGTGGTATCGGCCGAGGGGGATGGGTACGAGCTCGTCGCTGGTCACCGGCGCGTCCTCGCGTCGCGGCTCGCCGGCAAGACGACGATTCCGGCCGTCGTCCGCGAGGAAGTGGGGGATCGCCTCGAGCTCGCGCTCATCGAGAATCTGCAGCGCACCGATCTGAACGCGATCGAGACGGCCCGCGCGTACAAGCTCTTAATGGAAACGTACGACCTCACCCAGGAACAGCTCGCCGAGCGACTCGGGAAGTCCCGTTCGTCCGTCGCCAACATGCTGCGGACGCTCACCGCGCCTCAGGCGCTCCAGGACGCCGTGATCGAGGGAAAGATCGGCGAGGGTCACCTCCGCGCTCTCCTTCCGCTACCTCTTTCGGATGCACTCCGAGCGCTCGCGGCCGTGATCGCGAAGGGTCTCTCCGTCCGCGAAGCTGAGGCTCTCGCACGGAAGATGGTCCACCCGACGCGTCGAGCCCGAGCGCGGCCGCGGCTCCGGGGCGGCGATCCCGACCTGGCTCAGGTCACCTCCGAGCTCCGCGCGGCACTCGGAACGAAAGTGGAGGTGCTCCGCGGTCGACGCGGCGGCCGCATCGCGATCCAGTTCTATTCCGACGAGGATTTCGAGCGACTCTACGAGCTCCTCGTCAGGGCAGGGAAGAACTGAACGTGGCTGTAAGGAAAGACATTCCCGGCGACGACAAGCGCAAGCGCCGCCCCACGGCATTGCCTTCATATGGCGCAGGGGATATTCAGGTCCTCGAAGGCCTCGAGGCGGTCCGCCGACGCCCCGGCATGTACATCGGGACGACGGATCTGCGCGGCCTGCATCACCTCGTCCGCGAGGTTCTCGACAACTCCATCGACGAGGCGATGAACGGAACCTGCGATCGCATCGACCTCTGGATCCACAAGACCAACGACATCACGGTCGCCGACAACGGCCGGGGGATCCCGGTCGGGCCGCACCCGACGCAGAAAGATGCGAAGGGGAAGGCGATGGACGCGCTTCAGGTCGTCATGACGATCCTGCACGCCGGCGGCAAATTCGGCGGCGCCGGGTACAAAGTCACCGGCGGCCTTCATGGAGTAGGCGTCTCGGTGGTGAACGCGCTCGCGTCCGAGATGATCGTAGAGGTCCACCGAGACGGGAAGATCTTCACTCAGTCATATGAGCGCGGGAAACCGACGAGCGCCGTCCGCGCGATCACCAAGCAACAGCTCCCATCGCCGGCGTCGCTGCCCTGGCGCGACCCGGCGCGCTTGACCGGGACGGTCACCCGCTTCACGCCAGATAAGGAGATGTTCCCCGTCATCGAGTGGGACACCACCGTCATCACGCAATGGCTTCGCGAGACCGCTTACCTCAATAAGCGTCTCTGGCTCGGGCTACACGACGAGCGCACCGGCGGTGAGGAGAGCTACTACTTCGATGGCGGCGTGATCAGCTTCGTGCGCCACCTAAATCGGACGCACGAGAACCTGCATCCAAAGCCCGTCTATGTCGAGCGGACGTTCGAGAACAACACCATCGCGGAGGTCGCACTCCAGTACAACGACACGTTCGCGGAGAAGGTCTACACGTTCGCCAACAACATCAACACGATCGACGGCGGCGCGCACCTCACCGGTTTCCGCACCGCGCTCACCCGAACGATCAACGCGTACGCCCGCAAGAGTGGCGCGCTAAAGGACTCGGACCCGAACCTGACCTCGGACGACGTACGTGAGGGACTAACGGCCGTGATCAGCGTCAAGATCCGCGAGCCGCAGTTCGAGGGTCAGACCAAGACGCGGCTCGGTAATGCCGAGGTTGCCGGCCAGGTCGCGACCGCGGTCAACGACGCGCTCGGCCAGTACCTGGAGGAGAACCCCACGGACGCGCGGCGCATCGTCGAGAAGTGCCTCACCGCTTTTCGCGCCAGAGAGGCGGCGCGCAAGGCACGCGATCTCGTCCAGCGCAAGGGCGCCCTCGACGGATTCTCTCTGCCGGGCAAGCTCGCTGATTGCTCGGAGCGCGACCCCGAGAAGTGCGAACTCTTCATCGTGGAGGGCCCTTCCGCCGGCGGCAGCGCGAAGGGCGGCCGCGACCGGCGCACACAGGCGATCCTGCCGCTCCGTGGCAAGATCCTGAACGTCGAGAAGGCGCGCGCCGACAAGATGCTCGGGAACGAGGAAATCAAGGCGCTCATCACCGCGCTCGGCACAGGGATAGGGGATTACTTCGACATCAAGAAGCTCCGGTACGGCAAGACGATCCTCCTGTGCGATGCAGACGTCGACGGCTCGCACATCCGGACGCTCCTCCTCACTCTGCTCTATCGACACTTCAGGCCACTCGTGGAGGACGGTCGCATCTACATCGGACAACCGCCGCTCTACCGGTTGCAGCTCGGCAAAGAGGTACGGTGGGCCTACTCCGACAACGAGCGAGACAAGGCGATCAGGGAACTGAAGGCCAACGCGAAGACCAAGCGGGAGGACCGAAAGAAGGCCGCCGGCGAGAAGGCGGCAGCCGATGGGGACAAAGCGACCGCGCGCACCCGTCGGCGCGCGGCTGAGGAGGCCGAGGAGCAGGCCGACGTCGCCTCGACGAATACCGACGAGGGCACCGACGATGGAAAGGGCGGACGCGAGCCTGCGATCGCGCGCTACAAAGGCCT
>VBGU01000286.1:0-1176 GCA_005881085.1 Chloroflexota bacterium
TGGGAAGCGCCGATGGTCGCGGTCGCGGTCGCCAGAAAGGAGCGCCTCGGCATTCTCGGCGGTGGTCGCGAGGACGATGGCAGAGGACATGGCTTCCTCCTAGAAGCGTCGTCCTCCTACTAGCGGACCTGCCTTGCGCG
The DNA here is from genome assembly GCA_005881085.1 of Chloroflexota bacterium. Classification (GTDB taxonomy): domain Bacteria; phylum Chloroflexota; class Limnocylindria; order P2-11E; family P2-11E; genus 3-1-20CM-2-70-9. The sequence continues at coordinate 141 of VBGU01000286.1, forward strand.
GTATTTCTTGTCGATCGCCGCCATGTCGCCGGGTCGGATGCCCTCGAAGAAGGCGAACGTCTCCTGGAGGAACGACGTCTCCGAGTTCGCGCGCTTGAGGTCATCGTCGGTGTCTTCGGCGGCGACGGCTTGAACTTGCCACGCGAAGCCCAGCACGTTGCGGAAGACCACCAACGCCCGCTCGAGATGAAACGGCGAGGTCACCAGGTAGATCGGCCGCGGCTCGATCCGCCCCAGATAGCGCGCGGCCACCTCCACAGCGTTGCCGATCGTGTCTCGGGAGCGCTCTTCGAGGAAAAGCCGTTCGCGCGCAACGCCGGCCGCTGCGATGAGGTCCGCCATCACGGCGGCCTCGCTCTTGGCGGGCGCCGGACCGTCGCCGTGGCTGCCGGACGTGATGATCGCGAGGCTCGGCCGCTTTTGCGCGAGGTGCGACGCGGCGCGGGCGCGCGCGGTCGTGGAAGCCGACGGCTCGCCGCTCGCCGAGAGGCCCCCACCTAGCACGACGGCGACCTCCGGGAATCCCGCGAGGTCGCCGTCGTCAGTCGTCACGCGTGGGTCAGATCTTACGGAGCGTCCCGTCCATGATCATCAGAGTCGTGAACGCGTCCGTGCTCCACGGGTTCTTGTAGACCGGGTCGCCGTCGGGCTTCCAACCCGTTACGCGCTTCTTGTCGTTGACCGGGTTGTTGCCGTAGCGCTCCCACAGCGGGATGACCGGCAGGAGGTCGTTGAACGCGAGTGCCGCCTCCGTGACCGGCGCCTTCTGAGCGGTGGTGTCGAAGCCATCGCCCATCTTGTTGATGAGCGCGTCGAAGTCGGTATTGCCCTGCTTCAGCGGGTACTTCATGCCACCGGCTGCCGCGATCGTGTTGTGCGTGCGGAGGGCCTGGATGAACGACCCTTGCGGGTGTGGGTTGCCGATGCCCCAGGCCATGACGGCGATCTGGAAGTTGCCGCCGTTGACGTCGGGCAGCTGCTGGCTGCGGATCGCGCCGCGCGGGACGATCTTGATGCCGAAGTTGTTGAGCGCCTT
>VBGU01000286.1:1241-5414 GCA_005881085.1 Chloroflexota bacterium
AGAGCTCGAACTCGAGCTTCTTTCCGTCCTTCGCGTAGACGCCGTCTGTTCCCTTCGCGTAGCCGGCGGCAGTCATGAGACCGGCCGCCTTCGTGAGGTCGAGGGCGTACGCGTTCAGCTTGGCAAGGTCCGCCGCGGCGAGCCACTGCGGGACCAGGTTGTCCGAGAAGCCGGCCATGTACTTCTGCGGCTTCGCCGAATCGCCGTATGTGACCTTGGCGCTCTCGTCCTTGTTGATCGCCATCGCGACCGCCTGGCGGAGGCGCTTGTCCTGGAATGCCGCGGCCTTCTCCCAGTGGAAGAACAGGGCCGGGCCGGTGTAGCCGGGTCCGCGCACGACGCGGATGCCGGCGTCGACGAATGCCTTATCGGTCGCCAGCGGGAAACCGTGGGTCGCGTAGTCGACGTCTCCCGCGAGGACGAGCGGCGTGACCTGAGCGGTCTCGCCCTGGTAGATGATCACCTTGTCGAAGTTGACGCTGTTCCCGAAGAGACCGTTGGCATTGCGGGTCATCGTGAGCTGCGCCTCGGTCACCGAGTTCTTGTCGATCATGTAGGGGCCGACCGAAACGGGATCCGGGCGAAGGTTTTCCTTCTCCGCGCGGAGAGCAACGATCTCGGGAGATGCGGTGGTCTTTCCCGCTGCGTACAGGTCAGCGGCCTTCTTAGCGATCGCGCCGTAGACCGAGTCCGGACGGATCGAGACGCGCAGGATGTTGCGCTCGCCAAGGCTCGAAGGCGTCTTGTACGTGAACTTCACTCCGAGGTCGCCGTCCGCCTCGACCTTGTCGATGTAGTTCCAGATCGTGAAGCTGTCCATGCGGCCGGCCGTGAAGGTCGTGACCACGTCTTTCGACGTGAACGCCGTGCCATCCGACCACTTAATGTTCGGTCGAAGCTTGACTGAGAAGACGTTGCCGCTCAGCGAGCTCGACTCGGCGAGCATGTAGTTCCACTTCGCGTCGTTCCACATCCACGTCGCGAGCGGCGGCATGAACAGGTCGACGTAGATCGCGCCCTGCAGGATGATCCCGGCAGCCGCGAAGTAGTTGTAGTGACCCTTTGGTGGAAGGTCGTAGGGCCACGCACCGTGGAACTCGCCACCTTTGGCCGATGCCACGCCGCTGCCCGATTGGCTTGGCGACGTAGCGCCAGGCGTGCATGCGGCGGCAACGACTCCAAGACTTGTGAGGGTCGCGTCGCGCAGGAAACGTCGTCGCGTGACGGAATAGCTAATCGCGCTCTTCTTCATTTGCCCCTCCCGTGTTCCTCGTTGGACACATTGGAACTCATACCGCTTACCGTGTCGACCGGTCGAGGGTTCGGTGGGCGCGAACCGGACAGCCGCGCGAGCACCGCGACAAGGCCGACGAATACCAATCCGACGATCGCTGCGAGCACTGTGACGACGAATTCCGCGGAGTTTGCTGGCTGAAACGGGAGCATCACCAGAGCGGCCAACAGAATGAGGATCGCGACGCGAAAAGCCGCCTGGAGCGCGATCGGGTCCATCTAACGCACGCCCAGCAACTCGGCCGCGGGCTGGCGCTCGCGGAGCGCGACGTGGCACGCGACCGACCGTCCGCCCGGTAAGTCGCCTAATTGCGGAACCACCACGTCGCAAAGCCCTGGTTCGAACAAGGGGCATCGCGGATGGAACACGCATCCGGGCGGGAGGTTGAGGAGGCTCGGCACCTCGGCGCCCTTGAGCGAAACGCGCTTCTTCGTGCGGGTGATGGTGGGGTCTGCCTCAGGTATGGCCGCGATGAGCGCGGTCGAGTAGGGATGCGCCGGGTCGCTTACGAGCGCTTCAGTCGCCGCGAGCTCGACGACCCGGCCGAGATACATCACGGCGATGCGGCCCTTTCGCGCGAAGTAGCGCGCGACGGCGAGGTCGTGCGTGATGAGCACGGTGGTCACATGAAACTCGGTCGCCAGGTTATGTAGCAGGTCGAGAAGGCTGATGCGGATGGAGACGTCGACCATCGAGACGGCTTCGTCCGCGACGATCACTCGCGGGTCCACGGTGAGTGCGCGCGCGATCGACACGCGCTGGCGCTGCCCGCCGGAGAGCTGATGCGGATACTTGAGAAGGAAATCCGCGGGCGGCGTGAGGCCAACTCGCTCGAGCAGCGAGATCATCGCGGCGCGGGCAGCTCTTCCGTGCGCCTTCTTGTGTTTCGCGAGCGGTGGCGCGAGCGTCTGCGCGACCGTGCGGGTCGGGTTGAGCGAGGCGTAGGGGTCCTGATGGACGAGCTGCACCGAGCGCCGAAAGCGCGCCAGGTCGTGGCCTTTCTTCTCCCAAACATCCGCACCCTCGAACAGGAGCCGGCCGCTCGATGGCCGAAGGAGACCCGCGAGCATCCGGCCCGTCGTCGTTTTTCCGCACCCACTCTCGCCGACGATGCAGATCGTCTCGCTCTCTTCGAGCGAAAGAGAGATGTCGTCCACCGCGGTGATCGTCCCCGCCGGGGTCGTATAGGTGCGCGAGACGCGGTCGAGCTCGATGAGCGGTCCCGTCATGCGAGCTTCTCGGCGACGGGGGCCTCCGCGTCGGAGCCGAGCGCCGCGGCGACCGCCTCCCAACGGATGCACGCCGCCTCGTGATCGGGGGTGTCGACCTGCAGCAGAGGCGGGTCTTCCTCGAGGCACCGCTCGACATGGAAGGGGCAGCGCGGGTAGTACGAGCAGCCGCGCGGGAGACGGATGAGGTCGGGCGGCGACCCGGGAATGGACACGACGCTGCCGAGCGCACCGGAGACACGAGGCACCGCTCGCATGAGGCCGACGGAGTACGGGTGTCGCGGCCGGTAAAAGAGGTCATCGACGCTGGCGCGCTCGACAACCCGTCCCGCGTACATCGTGAGCATCCGATCCGCGAGCTCGGCCGCGATCGACAGGTCATGCGAGATGAAGATCGTCGAAAAGCCGAGCCTGCCCCGAAGCTCGCGCAGGAGATCGATGATCGCGCGCTGCGTGAGGATGTCGAGCGCCGTCGTCGGCTCGTCGAGGATCACGATGCGCGGGTCCAGCAGCAGAGCCATGGCGATAAGGACGCGCTGGCGCATGCCGCCCGATAGCTCATGCGGGTACGCGGTCAGGACCCGCTTCGGATCAAGGTGCACGAGGTCCAAGAGCTCGCGGGTGCGGTCGTGGACCTTGTGCTTGTCACCCATGCCGTGGGCGCGACCGGTATCGAGGAACTGTTCCCAGATGGTGATGACGGGGTTGAACGCCGAGAGCGCCGCCTGAAACACCATCGCGCAATCGGCCCAACGGAAGCGGCGAAGCCGCTCAGCGTCGAGGGAGAGGACGTCGAAAGCCCGCTTCCCATCGTCGTACCGGATCTCGCCTTTGGTCACGCGGGCGCTGCGTGGCGATAGGCGGATCAGGCCCACCGCGAGCGTGGTCTTCCCGGAGCCCGACTCGCCGATGATGGCGATCGTCTCGCCCTGTTCGAGATCGAAGGTCACGTCGCGCACCGCTTGCACCGGGCCGCGACGCGTCCGGTAGTCGATGGAAAGGTCGCGGACGGATAGGACGTTGAAGACGTCCTCGAGACCCGATGCGAGCCACACGAGCGAGAGCTGGAAGAGTGCGATCGCCATGATCGGCCCCATCAGATAGAAGAAGCTGTCCTTGAAAAAGAGCGCGCCCTGGTTGTAAGCGAAGTACAACATGATCGCCCAGTTCTTCCCTGAGAGCGGAACGAGACCGAGAAACATGATCGCGGCCTGCGCGTAGATCGCCAAGGTCATGGCGATGATGAAGTGGATGACGATGTAGCTACGCATGTTCGGCAGCATCTCGCGGAAGATGATGTGTAACAGGCCGAGATCGAGGGAGCGCGCCGCCTCGACGAAATCGCGCTCTTTGAGCGACAGGACCTGGGCGCGGATTTGCCGCAACAGCGCGGGCCACTGCAATAAGGCCAGGATCACCGCCAGCGCGAAGAATGACGACGGCCTGAAGATCGCGGCGATCACGATGAGCAGGATCAGCTGCGGGATCGTGAGGGCGACGTCCGTTATCGCGAGGATGAGCTGGTCGAGCCGTCCGCCGACGGTCGCCGCGATCGACCCGAAAGTGATCGCGATCAGCGTCGAAAAGAGCGCGGCGAGGATTGCGGTTGTGATGATGTCGCCCCCGCCGTAGACGATCTGGTTCACCACG
>VBGU01000051.1 GCA_005881085.1 Chloroflexota bacterium
TCAGCGATATCTCGAGGATCTCACTCGGTTGGTGATACGACTGCGTCATGAGCACCTTGCGCACATCGGGCAGTCCGTACGCCGTGTCGGAGGTGGTGTTGTTGAACTCCGCCGCGTCGATGACGCCGCGGTCGAGGTTCGACGCGACCTCCGCGCCGGCGACCGAAATGACGCTCGCGCCCATGCCTCCGTAGATTCCCGTCGCGAGGCCGACCGTGCGGAACTTCATTCCGACGAAGTCGCCGGGACCCTTGATTTCATCGCGGAACCAGCCGAGAGGCTGGTTCTGCATCGGCATGTGGAAGAGCGACACGACGTTGAGCTTCAGCTTCTGCTGGACGAGCTTCTCGTACAGGGCCTGGCCCCCGCCGTAGTAGTACCAGGCGAGCCACATCTGGCCGCTCATGCCCATCATCGGGCCGGTGCCCATGAGGCTCACCGCGTGGTCCTTGCCGTAGTAGTAAGCAGGCACGTGGTGCGCGCCGTCGAGCGTCCCGGAGTTGACCGCATCGATGGCACCGTTGATGTTCGTCACGGCGTTGACCGAGAGCGCATCGATCTTGATGCGACCGCCGGCCATCTCCTCGACGATGCCCTTCCAGTCCAGGAACATCTCTTGGAAGATGTCGTTGCCGGCCCAGCCGGACTGGATCTTCCATGTATAGGTCTGCGCGGTCGCCACACCCCCGCCGGCCCCGGCGGCCGGCGACGAGCTGGCACTGCTGCCGGCTCCAGGTGCGTTCTGTGGAAGGCAGGCTGCGATGAACGCTCCGATGGCCGAGAGCGAGAAGTACTTGAGGAATCCACGACGCGAGGCGCTAGGTAACTTCACGATTCGGACCTCCCATTTCCCCCCAGCGCGGGGTCGCGCGACCATTCGATTCCGGCTGTTTCCGCATGTCAAGCGAGTCTTTTCGCCTGGCGCCACGGGCCGCCACCCTTACGTACGTCGGCGGCCCGGTTCTGGACGCATTTCCGATCGCCCGCCAACAGAGGTGAGGGGTGACGGTTCTAGGAGGAGCTCACTAGTGCGACCCGACCCGAAGAAGGGCGACCGCGCCCTGGGCCGGGATTTGGCCGAGCTGCCGGCCGGTGGTCGCGTCGATCATCCAGACGGTGCCGTCGACCGCAAGCGCGTAGAGGCGACGGCCGTCCTGGCTCAGCGAAACGCTGGTGATGACGCGGTCAACAAGGAAGAGGCCACGCAGCGAGAAATCGGCGGTGTCGACGAGCGCAACGCCGCGGTCGGTGGTGAAGTAGAGCTTCCGCGCGTCCTGCGAGACCGCGGCGCTCGAGGCCCACTCGGTCGTCGTCGCGGGCGCTGGCAGCCCGGCGACCGACGCGGTGCGACCGACGTTGAGCGTGGTCGCGTCGATGACGGAGATCAGGCCGAGCGGTCCGTTCACGGCATAGAGCGTCTTTCCTGATGGCGTGAGCGCGAGCGACCACCCGAGACGCTTCTCGTAGCCGCCGGACACGAGCGGCAGATCGAGGATGCAGAAGGCGCTCCGCGAATCGAGATGGAGGACGTGGATGAAAGGTCCGCGGTTCGGGTTGTAGTAGAAGCTGAAGTTCCACCGGCCGTCGCGGCTTGGGACCGACGACTGGTAGATGCCATTCATGATCCCGTCGATCCGCGTTTCGGCGTTATTGCCGTTCGTCTGGGCCGCGAGCTTCACGTCCACGACGAGGGTCTCGGAAAGCTTCGCGGCCGGCACGTCATAGACGCGGACGCGATAGCCGTACGCCACGTTGACGCCGGGAAGCGCCTGCGCGGCCTGCGGCGTGATCCGCTCGATCAGGTAGAGGGAGGTTCCGTCGTCGCTGATGGCGTCGTACGTGAAGGGACCGGAAACCTTCGCGAAGGCTGCGAGCCTCACGAGCGACGTATCGACGACCGCGAAGCTGCTCTCCGCACCGGAGGCTCCGACCAACACTAGCCAGCGTCCATTCGGAGAGAACCCGGTCGGACCGGCGATGCCCTCGTTCGCGAACGCGTAGTCGCCCGGCAACGTGAGTTGGGTCATCGGACGCCCGGTCTTGGCGTCGGTCCAGCGCAGCGTGGTGGGCGATGAACCTTCGAGCGCGTAGTAGACCGACCCGTCGGGCGAGGCGACCGCTCGGCCGAGCGAGCGCACGAGATCGCCTTTGGCGTCCCACACCTGCACCGCGGACGACGTGCGAAGGACGAGCTCGTCGCTCGCCGCCGCCTGGGGCGGCCCGGACACCTGGGCGGCGCACGATGCCAGGAGCAGCGCGCCCGCTGCCAGGCCGATCGTTCTTCGCATCACCCTCGATACAACGGGCGCGCCGAGGGGTTCCCTAGCGGAAGCTCGACGCGATGCGGACCGCTTCGTCTCTGCTCACCTGGGCCTCGAGCCGGTAGGTGTAGCCATCCTGCTCCCAGAGGAGGGTGTTGCCCGCAAGCCGCAGCGTCTCGGGTTGGAGATTCCCGGCCGGATCGCGGAAGAAGAACTGGTGTGGCTGGCCGGAGAGGTAGTACGCGACCCCATTCCCAAGCGGCACGGCATCCAGGAACGTACCCGGGCCGATGGCCTTTGCCATGATCTGCGTCTCGATCGTTCCCTTGAATTCGACGACGATGGCGCTGACCCCCGCCTGCGCTGAAACCGGGATTCCCTTCACCGACGCGTACACGATGGTGACGCGCACGGGCGCTGTCTCGACGTAGATCGCGCTCGGTTCTCCGAGCGCCGCGGGCGTCCGGACCGTGAAGCCCGCGATGCGGCTCGCCTCGGCGGCGGTCGCGACGCGCTGACCGGCGAACGTCGGCGCCGAAGCGTTCGGGCGAGCCGTCGGACTCTGCGGGACCTGGTAGATCTGCACGCCGGGGATGCTGAGCAAATGCCCAAGAGCGTCGGCGATACGGGGCGTCAGCAGGAGCGCGGCGACCAGGATCACGGCGAGCGTCGCCGCGATCGGCGCGAGCGTCCGGCGATCCATGCCAAGGCGCGACCACCATGGCTGGATGCGGCGTTCGCCGATGCGCGCGCGGACCGCCGGCCACATGTCGCGCTTGGGACCGTCCAGCCGCGTCGCGATGTCGGTCAGGATCCGTTCGAGGTCGCGGTCGTCGAGCCGGTCAGGCATCGGCCCTCACCTGGCCCGCGGTGATCTCGCGAAGGCGTCCGATCGCGCGAGAGAGACGCGATTTCACCGTGCCGCGCGCTACGCCGAGGGCATCGGCCATCTCGGCCTCCGACAGCTGCATGAAGTAGCGGTAAGCGATGACCAGACGATCCTCCTCGCGAAGCTTGCCGAGCGCGCCAAGCACGAACGCGCGCCGCTCGCTCGCCAGGGCCGCCTCCTCGGGGGACAGGGCCGTGTCACCCGAGGGGCGATCCTCGGCGACGCTGAGATCGACCGTCGGTCGCCGGCCGGCCGCCTTGCGGCGGTTCTTGGCCTCGTTCGCGACGATCCGCAGCAGCCACGGACGGAAGGGCGCTCCGGTGCGGAAGCGCCCGAGCGCGAAGTACGCCTTGGTGAACCCGTCCTGCGCGGCGTCTTCCGCCTCCGTGGACAGGCCCGTGATCACGTAGGCGGTCCTGGTGGCGAGCGCCTGGTAGCGCCGCACCAGCTCGCCGTATGCCTCGGTGTCTCCGTGCTGTGCGCGTTCCACGAGTACAGCGTCCTCCGCCGGCCGGCCCTCCACGGAGTCGGTTCTCACCCTTCGTACAACCGTCCCGCCAAGCGGTTCCCGGGTCAGACCGTGACGAGGGCTTCGAGCTCGCCGACGCGCCGCTCGACCGCCCGAATATCGGCGCGCTCGATCCCGTCGACGCTGAACTGCTCCACGGCGAACGAGGCGCACACGGTGCCGTGGAGGACCGCCCGGCACAGGGTGCCGTCATCAAGCTTCCCCGCCCGGGCGAGGTGGCCGAGCAGCCCGCCGGCGAACGCGTCGCCGGCGCCCGTGGGGTCGCGCACTTCGTCGAGCGGGTAGGCCGGCGTCCAGAAGATGCGGTCCGCGGTAAGAAGCAGGGCGCCGTACTCGGCGCGCTTGATGATCACCGCGCGCGGACCGAGGGCGTGTATTTGGCGTGCCGCCTTGAGCACGTTATGCGTGCCGCAGAACTGCCGAGCTTCGGCCTCGTTGACCGTGACGATGTCGACGCGCGACATGACGTCGGCGAGCGCATCCCGGCGGCGCTCGATCCAGTAATTCATCGTGTCGAGCGCGATCGCTCTGGGGCTGCGGACCTGTTCGAGCATGCGGCGTTGGATCTCGGGAAGGATGTTGGCGAGGAAGACGAACTCGCTATCGACGAAGGCCGGCGGGACAGTGGGCACCCAATCGCCGAAGACGCCGAGGTCGGTGTTGATCGTCTCTGCCGTCGCGAGGTCATGGTTGTATCTCCCGAGCCAGCGAAAAGACCTCCCCTTCGCGTGCTCGACACCGGCGAGATCGATCCCCTTGGCGCGGAGACGTTCGAGGTCGCTCGCGCGAAAGTCATCACCGACGACGCCCATCAACCGGACCGGTGCGTAGAGACAGGCGGCGAGCGAGAAATAGGACGCGGCACCACCGAGCACCTCGCGGCGGCTGTCGTACGGCGTGTCCACGTCGTCGTACGCGAGCGAGCCCACGACGAGGATGTGCGACGGCACGGGAGCCGGATGTTAGTTCGTGGGCACGGTCACGTTCGAGATCGTGATGAGGACGAAGAACGCCGCGGCCATGCCCAGGGCGAACCAGTCCGTTGGCAGTACCCGCCCCTCGGCCGGCGGTCCGGGTCGGATCGCCCAGTAGGCGTTCAGCGCGCGTTGACCGAAAACAACGACGGCGGTGCCCGCGGTCAGCTCGATCACGTTCAGCGCGACCAAGACGGGATCGTTGAAGCCCGAGTAGTGCAGCCACGTGATCCACCACACTGTTGTGCCGAGGGCGGCGGTCGACGGTTCGACCTTGAGCGGTGAACCGACCCGGGCCAGCAGCCGCGTGATCAGGGCGAAGTGCCGATACGCCTGCCAGGTCCCAAAACCGGGGACGAAGATGGAGGCGCCATGCGCCGCCGGCTGCATGGTCTCGTCAGAGGTATCGCGAAGGAGTTCCGCCCACGAGAAACCGAACCAGATCGGGACATAGACCCCATAGGTGAGAACGGTGAGCGCGCCGACGAGCCACAGCGGCCGGCGCCGCGGCAGGATATCGGGTTCCGCGATCAGACCGCGCCGTCCGTGCGCAGCTTCTTGATCTCAAGAGGCGCGTAGCCCAGCTCGCGCAGGACCTCGTCGGTGTGCTCGCCGAGCAGCGGGGGCGCGCGCCGAACCGACCCCGGCGTCCCCGACATTCGGACCGGGATGCCCGGCGCGCGCACGCGGCCAGCGACCGGGTGGTCGACCTCTGCGATCAGTCCGAGATGACGCACCACCGGATCGTTGAAGACCTCACCGAGGTCGTTGATCGGCCCGACCGGGACGTTCGCCTCGCGCAGCTTGCGCACCACATCCGCCTTCGTCATCCGGTGGACCCGTGCGGCGATGAGGGGAACGAGAGTGTCGCGGTGTTTGACCCGGCTCGCGTTGTCGGAGAATCGGCCGTCCTCGAGAAGATCCTCAAGCTCGATCGCGCGGCAGAGCCGTTCGAAGAGCGCGTTGTTCGCGCAGCAGATGTTCACGAAGCCATCCGCCGCGCGGAAGGTCTGATAGGGAACGATCGAGGCGTGCACGTTGCCTTCCGGACGGGGCACGGTCCCGTCGGCGAAGTAACGCGCGGCCTGCCGCGATAGCAGCGCGACCTGCCCTCCGATCATCGTCGCGTCGATGACCTGTCCCTCGCCGGTCCGGTGCCGCGCCTCGAGCGCAGCGACGATCGCGAAGGCCGCGAACATCCCCGCGACCATGTCGGCTTGCGGGACGCCGACCATCACCGGATCGCTGCCGGGTGGACCGGTGAGGCTCATGACCCCGCCCATACCTTGGACGACGAGGTCGTACGCCGCCCACGCCCGGCCGGGTCCGTCCTGACCGAACCCCGAGACGTGGCAGATCACCACCTTGCGATTCATCGCACGGACCCGGTCGTCAGGGAATCCGAGCCGACCGAGAACGCCCGGGCTGAAGTTCTCGACGACCACATCGGCACGCTCGATCAATCTCTCGAGGATTCGCTTTCCGTCGGGATGCTTGAGATCGCAGGTGACGCTGCGCTTGTTGCGGTTGATCGCGAGGTAATACGCGGACACGCCCTTGATCGATGGCGGCGCCCAGTCACGGGTCTCGTCGCCGGTACCAGGTATTTCTATCTTCACGACGTCCGCGCCGTGATCCGCGAGCATCAGCGTGCAGTACGGGCCGGCGAGAGCGCGCGTGAGATCGACCACCCGAATGCCATCGAGCGCTCCGCCCTCGCCGCCGGTCATCGCGGGGAGCAGCTCGAGCGTGTCGCCGTCTCGGAGAACGGCGTCGCCCTCGACCTGCTCGCCGTTCACGATGAAAGCGGCCGCCTCCGCTGCCGGGATGCCGAGCGATGTGACGATCTGCCGCGCCGTTCGGCCCGCCGCGGCCATTTCGCGTCGCTTCGCGCCGAACTGTTGCAGCTCGCCATGCAGGAGGACGCTGATCAACCTGCCGTCACCGACCGCCAGAGTACCGTTGACGCGTGAGCGAACTCCTTCCGCTCTTCCCCCTCGGGGCGGTGCTTTTCCCCGGCGCTCTCATGCCACTGCACATCTTCGAGCCGCGCTACCGCCTGCTGATCCGGCGCTGCATCGAGCAACACCGCCGGTTCGGGATCGTCCTCATCCGGAGCGGCAATGAGGTCGGCGCGGGCGCCGAACCGTACGACGTTGGGACGGAGGCGAAGATCGTGGCCGAGTCCCCGTTGCCGGACGGGCGCTCCTACATCGTCACGCGGGGCGAGCGCCGCTTCGCCGTCGAAAGCCTCATCCCAGACGCCGAGCCGTACCTCGTCGGACAGGTGCGCTACCTCGACGAGAGCGATGGCGAGCGGGCAGTCGACCGCGCCGGCCTGGCCCGCGAGGCGCTTGGCGCGTACCTCCTGGCCGTGGTCGCCGTGACCGAGGACGCGCGTGGAGAGCGGGCGCTCGCCGACGATCTCCGCGATGCGCCGCCGAGCGATCTCGCTTACCGGATCGCCGGAAGCCTTGCCGTGGACGCGCCTCAGCAGCAGGCGCTGCTCGAACTCGAGACGGCGTCGGCTCGACTCGAGGAAGAAACGCGGATCCTCAACCGAGAGACCGAGCTTCTTCGCGATCTCCTCGTGCGACTTCGCGAACGCGGAGAGCGACCAGAGCTCAACTAACCGAGGCCGTCCGCGTAGCGGACGACTCCGTCAGTGATGGTGCCGCTGACTCGCGCCTCAAGGAGGTCGCCCTCATCGAGCTTCGCGAGATCGCGATCGACGACGGTGGCATCGCAGCGCATCCCCACGTCGAGCGTGCCCCAGTCGCGCTCCCTGCCCGTCGAATACGCGGCTCCGGCGGTGTACGCGTTTAGCGCTTCGTCGAGGGTGAGCCGCTGTGCCGGGAACCAGGCGTCGCGATCCCCGGGCCGGCGGCGAGTGACCGCCGCGTGGATGCCGAGCAGCGGATCGATGGGTTCGACAGGCGCGTCCGACCCGAAGGCGAGGACGGCGCGACGCTCGAGCAGCGTCCGCCACGGGTACGCCCGCGGCGTGCGCTTCGGACCCCAGTACCGGTCGGCGAGGTCGCGGTCGCTCGTGCAGTGGATCGGTTGCATCGACGCGATCACACCAAGCGCGCCGAAGCGCCCAAGATCCTCCTCGCGAACGAGCTGGATGTGTTCGAGCCGTTGACGGAGCGCGGGTGACGTCACGCGCGTCGGCGCGACCGCGTCGAGCGCGACGTGTACCGCGCGATCGCCGATGGCGTGGATCGCGACAGCGAGCCCGCCGGCCGCCGCGCGCGCGATGTCGGTCCGAAGCTCCATCGGATCGAACGTGAGGATGCCCCGATCGCCCGTGCCTTCGTATGGCTCCTCGAGTGCCGCGGTCTGCGAGCCGAGCGCGCCGTCGGTGAAGAATTTCACGTGGCCGAGCTGCAGCCATTCGTCGCCCTGACCGGTCCGCATCCCCGATTGAAGAGCGGCCTCGAAGTCGAAAGGCAGGGGCAGGGGCCCCTGGGCGCGAAGCGACGTGTCGCGGATCTGCGGCGGAATGGCGGTGGTCGGAAGCGAGAGCGCGAGCGATCGATGCGGGATGCCCATTACCGCGCGGACCTTCAGCGCGCCGCGGTCGCGTGCTCGTCGCAGGGCGGCATACGAGCTCGCCTGCTCGAGCGACTCGACGCCGGTGACCCCTCTCTTCAGAGCTTCCTCCTGCGCCCGCATCGTCGCGGCGTCGCAGTCCGCCTCGGTCGCGGCGGGAACGGCGCGGTCGGCGAGCTCGTTCGCGCGCTCCTGAAGGACGCCGGTCGGCGACCCGCTGGCGTCGCGGAAGATCGCCCCGCCCTCGGGTGCGACGGTGTCCTTTCCGATCTTCGCCGCGCGGAGTGCCGCTGTGTTGAGCCAGCGCGAATGGCCGTCGCGGCTGCGCATGACTGCCGGACGATCGCCGGTCACTCCATCGAGGTCGGCCGCGGTCGGCCAGCGGCCCCAGTTGTTCTTGTCGAAGCGGCCGCCGGTGAGCCACTGCCGTGGCGCGAGCTCGCGCGCGCGGCGACCGATCTGTTGGAGCGCCTCCTCGACCGTCTTCGTCGCGCGGAGGTCGAGCTCCGCCATCTGAAAGCCCCACCACATGAAGTGCACGTGCGCGTCGAACCAGCCGGGTGTCATAAGCCCGCCCCGCAGATCGACGCGCTCGGCCGATCCGGCATCGCGCGCGACGTCGGACGCGCGCCCCACCGCGGCGACGCGGCCATCGCGCACGAGCAGCGCCTCAGCCGAGACACCGGATCGGACGTGGATCCGGCCGCCATGGAACAGAGTGGACGCCACTAGCGGAAGCCGGCGCGTCCGCGGAGTGGGACGAACTTCACCGCGCCGTGCCGCGTCTCGCGACCGTCGGGATGGCGGACCACGAGGTGCTGCATCTCCTGGTCCCCGACCGGCGCGACGATGAGCCCATCGGGCGCGCATTGGCGCACGAGCTCAGGGGCGATGCCCGGAGATGCGGCGGTCACGAGGATGCGGTCGTACGGCGCCTCGGGCGGATATCCGATGGAAGCATCACCCGCGATAACGCGCACGTTCTCGTAGCCGAGCTCGGCGAGAAGAGCGCTCGCGCGATCCGCGAGCGGCAGATGCCGCTCGACGGTGACGACATCGCGCGCGAGCTCCGCGAGCACCGCCGCCTGGTACCCCGAGCCGGTGCCGACCTCGAGCATGTGATGCGTCGGCTCAACTTGGAGTAGCTCCGTCATGCGGGCGACCACGAATGGCTGCGAGATCGTCTGTCCTTCGGGGATGCCGAGCGCGTGATCTCCATACGCAACGTCCTGATCTTCCTCGCGAACGAAGCGCTCGCGGGGGACCTTGGCCATCGCCGCGAGCACACGCTCGTCGCGAATGCCCATACGACGGAGCTCCTGGACCATCAGGTCCCGGTCGAAGCGGAAATCCATCGAGCGAATTGTGTGCCCAAAGAAGAAGGCGGCGGAGGTCCAGAGCGCCGGAAGGACCGAGGGCCCCCGCGCGGTGGGGCACCGGCCGAAGGCCGGGGGGTCCGCCGCCGCGTAAAGAGGGTTTCGGTCCTTCCGGCGCGATCTAGCTAGATGTCGCTCTTCTCGATGGGCACGCCAATGAGAGAGCCCCACTCTGTCCACGAGCCGTCGTAGTTACGCACGCGGTCGTGTCCCAGCAGATATCGAAGGACAAACCATGTGTGAGCGCTTCGCTCGCCAATGCGGCAGTACGCAATGGTCTCTCCGCGCCCGTCGATCCCTTTGGATCCGTATATGGATTTGAGCTCGTCGGCTGACTTGAACCGGCCGTCTTCGGCGACCGCGGTTGCCCAGGGGACGTTCTGCGCGCCCGGAATGTGGCCGGCCCGCTGCGCGCCCTCTTGCGGGAGATTCTCCGGCGCCAGGAGCTCACCGGCGTACTCCTTCGGCGAGCGGACATCGACGATCTTCGTGCCGTTCCCCGACACGACTTTGTCGAGGACGTGATCGCGCAGCGCGCGGATCGATGCGTCGGGCGTACCCGCTCGGTACTCGCTCTTCGCGTAGTTCGGAGAGTCGCTCGCGAGTGGCCTCTTCTCCGCGATCCATTTCGCTCGTCCCCCGTTCGCGAGCTTCACGTCTTTATGGCCGTAGTACTTCAGGAGCCAGAAGAACCACGCGGCGAACCAGTTGTTGTTGTCGCCATAGGCAACGATGGTCGTCCCCGACGTGACCCCGTATTTCGAGAGAAGCGCCTCAAGCTCTTTCTTGTCGAGCAAGTCGCGCACCGGATGCTGCTGTAGGTCGGTCTTCCAGTTGAGCCCGATCGCTCCCGCGATGTGGCCCTGGTCATAGGCGCTCGTGTCGACATCGACCTCGAAGACTCGTACGTTGGCGTCCTTCGCGTGCTCGGCGAGCCAATCGGTCTCGACGAGCACGTCCTTCGCGTAGTTCGTCATCTGATTCCCCTCTCTATTTCGTTTGCGTCAGCGGACGGATGCGGGCGCGCGCTCGACGTTTGTGGCGCCGGTGGTCGCAGAGACGACCGGGCGAAGCTTGCCGGTCTCGACTTCGTAGACGTACCCCGTGACCGGGATCCCCGGCGAGAGCAGCGGCGATTCGACGACACGACGGACTTGCTCGCGGAGATTGGTCTCGAGATCGCGGAACGCAAAGAGGCGGAGGCCGCCGGTATCGGCGCCAGTGCGTTCGGCGATCTGGCGACGGACCGGCTCGTCTTCAAAGGTGAGCATTCCGCAGCCGGTGTGCTCGATGATCGCGAACTCGTTGGTGCCGAGCAGGTGGGTCGAGATCACCAGCGAGCGGATCGCGTCATCCGTCACGAGCCCGCCGGCGTTCCGAATGATGTGCGCGTCACCGGTACCGATACCGGTGACCTCTTCGACGGTCAGCCGCGCGTCCATGCAGGCGACGATCGCCCAGCGCCGTGCGGGCGGGAGGGCGAGCGTGCTGCGGTCGAAGCGCGCGGCATAACGAGCGTTGTGCTGTTGGATGTGCTCGGTCAAAGACATGAGTCGACCCTTCTTTACTGATCTCCGTGTCGTTGATGGAGACGGCCGGGACGACGGGCCGCCGAGTGACGGCGGCGGAGCCCTACCGGCCTACGGACAGACGCAGGTCAGCCGGGATGACCGGAAGCGCGAGCGAGGAGAATTTCCGACCTGCTGGGTCAAGAATCCGTTTCTAACACCCGAACGTGCCGTCGGCAAGGGGCGTGCGCTACATCCAGCGCTCGAGGACGGCCGGCAGTTCGGTCAGGTCGTCGATCGCGGCGTCGGGCTCAACGTCCACCGGCTCCTGTGGCGCTCCCGCAAGCGGGCGGCGCCAGATCGCGCGCATACCAAGGCGCTTCGCGCCCCATACGTCCTGCACCATGCGATCCCCGACCATGACGGCTTCGCTGGCGGGCACTCCGGCGAGCTCGAGCGCACGCCGGAAGATCGCCTCATGTGGCTTCTGCCAGCCCGCGCTGTGCGAACTGACCACATGGTCGACCGTGTCCGCGAGCCCGAAGCGCTCCCAGTCAATCCGAACCTCGTCGTCCCCGCGCGAGAGCGTGTTCGTGATGAGCCCGACGATCAGGCCATGGTCCTTGCACCAGCGGAGCGCCTCGGGAGTCCCGGGCACGAGCGCACCGACGAGATCCAGGGGCAGCGTCGTGGCCACACGAAAGTGATCGATCTCGATGTCGTCGATGCCGATCTGACTGTTGCGAAACCAATCCGCGTACCAGCGGTTCGTCTCCTGCCGGAGGGCCTCTTCGGATTCGTGCCGATGATCAGGAGCGATCTCGGCATCGACGAACTTCCCGTACCAGTCGCGCTCGCCGAACTCGCGCCGCAACGCATCGACCGTCAACGCACGTATCTCCAGTTGCGGCTTCCAGTGCTGAACGAGCGTGTCGCCCACGTCGAAGAAGACGGCACGGAGCGGCACGCGGCTATCGTATCGGCGCCGACGTGTTGGATTTCGAACAGCTCGCGTTCATCGAGAGGTGGCGTCAGCGTGCGTCGCGGGGTGTCGTCGTCGCTCTCGATGGAACGCGTGGCGACGTGCTTCTCACGATGCGGGTCGGCGAGGGATCGCCGCAGATCGACATGCGCGGACGCGACGCGACCGGGGCGGTCCGAAAATCGCGCCTGACGCTCGGAGATCGCGTGACGATCGCGATCGAGTACCGCGCGCGCGACGTCGCGAAAGCGAAGGGCCGCGGTGTCACGGGGAACCTGGTCGCGCCCGGAGCGAAGCTCGAGGGGACGGTGATCACGACCGGCGAAATCGTCGCGGTCGACTGCGGAACGCAGGTCCTCGTCGCCGGCGACACGCTCCCCGGTGTGACTCCCGGTAGCGAGGACGAGACAGCGGGTTACGTGCTGGTGAGGACGAGCGACGCGTGTATGAGCGGAGCGATTACGCGGTAGAGCTAGCCGAACGTTGTCGGGGCGGCGGACGGCAGGCCACTCGGCCGCGGAGTGCGAGGCTCAGGCGTGTAGCACCCGACGTACTTCGCAGGGTGCGCGAACCAGCTGTTTAGGCCGGGCCCACCGCTGTAATTGACAACGTACGTCTCGCTGCCAGCGACGACCCATACGGGCGCCGGGCTGGTTCCCCACGGAAACATCTTGAAATCGGTCACGGTCGGGTAGGCGCGCCGGAAGGCCTCTTCGGCGGTGGGAGCACCCCCTCCAGGAAGGTCGCCTGGCGGAGGCCAATGGGTGACGTCGAGGATCGGGCTCGATCCTGGTGGACAGCTGGGGACACCCAAGAGCGGATTCGAGACGGGTGGTCCGACGATCCACGTCGCGGCCGGGCTCGGCGCCGCTGCCGGGTTCGGACTCGCCGTCGCTCCGGCGGCGGCGCCGCCGGCGATGACGAAATATGGGCTCTGAGTTGCTGCGGCTTCCTGAGGCGAACGGTCGGCGTCGCGAATGGCCTGCAAGCTCAGGACGACCACGACCACAGCAACGAACACGCCTACGAGAGCGAGCACGCTGCCGAAGCTGACGCGCCGGGCCGAGTCGGCACCGCGAGGGACCAAGTCCTCGTCCGCGAGACCGGGGAGTCGGTCGAGGTCGCGACGAAAGATGGTCTCGAAACTTTCAGTTTCGCGACGTCGCGCGCGCGGTACTCGATCGCGATCGTCACGCGATCTCCGATTGCTCGAGGCCGAGGTAGTACTGCGCTACGACGATCGACCGCTGTCGTTCCGTCAACAGCGCGAGGAGCCGGCCCGCCTCCAGGCGATCGAGCACCTGCGCAAGCTCATCGTTCGGCGACGCGGGCCACAAAGCGTCGGCGACGCCGGAGAGCAACGGGCGGTACGGTCCGCGGTGGGCTTTTCGCAGCGCGACCCGGAATATCCAGCCCGCGAGATTCTCATCGCGGCCCGGTGGATGCCGCAGTCCTTCCAGGAACGCCTCGTGGAGAGCATCGCGAGCGGCGTCGCGATCGCTCAGGGTAGCCAGGAGCGCGCGATAGACGCGTGGAGCATCCGCTCGGTAGATGAGCTCCCATCGGCCGGCATCAACTCGTTCCATCACTACTAATGCGTCGACGCGCCCGAAATGTTTAGCCCGAGGCTAGCTGAGCTTTTTCAGCTCCTCGGCGATCTCCTCCTCGTCAGGCACCTCACGCAGCGTATGAACGTCGATGTAGCGGCAGATCCCTTCGGCGTCGACAACGATGATCGCGCGCTCCGGGCGTCCGACCTCTTCGTTGAACACCCCGTACGCCTGGGTGACCTTGCCGTGGGGCCAGTAATCCGAGCAGAGCGGGTATTGGACGCCGCTCAGCGACTCGGCCCACGCCTTCAACGTGTACACCGAGTCGCACAGGATGCCCACGACCTGGGCCTTTCCCCCGGCGAAGCGCTGCTGGAGCGCATTCAGCGCGGGAGCCTCGCTGTTTCAGGTATTGGAAAACGCGAACGCGAAGAAGGCGAGGACCACACGCTGTCCGCGATAGGCCGAGAGCTTGACCTCGCGCCCATCGTGCGAGCGGAGCGCGAAGTCCGGCGCGACGTCGCCGACCTTCAGGGTCTTCGTCACGCTTGCGATCTTCGTCCGACCCTTCGGTGGCTGCGGTGGCACGCTCCTAGACTAGCCGCATGCAGAAGATCGACGAGCGCCGTCGAATCACGGTCGATCGTCGCGCTTTCAACCACTATGAGATCGCCTGTCCGTTCTGCGGCGAGAACGTCGGACCGCGCTTCGTCACGCGCGAGCATCTCGACATCCCGCCGAATCCACCCTATGCCGCGACCGTGCGATGCCCGCGCTGTAAGGAAGAGTTCGAGGTGCTATTCGGGGCGAGCTAGCGCTTTCTTGCGCTAGTTCGTGACGTTGATGTAGAGGAAGACGCCCTCGTCTTCCATCCACGTGACCGCATCGATGACCGGGCGCAGGTGGATGGCGTAGAGGCCCGGCGTCATCGGCGCGCGTACCTGGAAGGTGAACGTCCCGACGCCGCCCGGCGTGACCGTCGCTTCGGTCTGCGGCGCGACGCGATTGGCGGATAGCCAGTTGACCCCGAGGGCGGCCCACTGCGCGTTGTCCTGGTTGACCGCGAGGCGAGCTTCCTGACCGAGGGTCCCGCGGATCCACGATTGGCTACCGGCGTTGCGGAAGGCGATAGACAAAGGACCGCTGACCTGCCCGACACGCAACGTCGGGAAAGCGGACTCGGACACCCAGCGGCTGTGATAGTCCACGACCGTCGTCACAGGAACGAAGACGCCCTGGTCCTCGAGCCAGGCCACACCGTCAATCACCGGGCGTAGGGGGATGCGAACCGTGCCCGCGCTGAAGGGGGCCTTCAGGCTGAACGTGAACGACGCAACGGCCCCGGGGCCGACCGACGATTCGTTCTGAATGGCGACGCGGTTCGCCGACGGCCACCCGACGTTCATTCCGAGCGTGCTGAACGAGGCGCTGTCGCCATTCACGCCCAGCGCAACCTGGCTCGCCCCTCGTCCCCGTCTTCGTCCCGGTGTTACGGAAGAGCAGGGTCGCCTGCGACATTGTGGCCGGCTGCATCGCGGGGACCTGCGTCTGCGACAGCCATGCGGAATGCAGACCGCTGTCCGGGAGAGTCAACGTCGGACCACCGCCGCTCACCGTCGAGCCCGTGCTGAAGTCCCACTCGTTGGTGAGCCACTGGCCCGCGACCGTGATGTCGAAGCGGACGTGATAGGTCGTGTTCGTTGCGAGCGGGCGCTGCGGAACGATCACCTGATAGTCGTATTCGAACTGCTGCGGCGCGACGTAGAACGGAAGACGAGTCCCGCTCGGCGCGACGAGCTCGGCTGCCCGAAACTGCACGTTCTGTCCGGCCGAGTACACGACCATGATCGGGTAGCCGTACGGGCCCGAGCTGCCGGCGGGAACCGGGCTCGGCGATTCTTGCCCGCTCCACGAGGTCGGGATGTTCGTCTGCATGTGCGCAGGCGAACGAACGAACTCGACCGGACGAATTCCGAAGTTGTAAACGATGTCGCCGACGTTGCTCTGGCGGCCGTTCAGCTCCGAGTGACCCCAGCCGATCGTCGTCGCGTTCGGATGCATCAGGCCCAGCCGGTGATACGGCGCGTCCCAGAGCTGGCGAACGCCGCCGAGCTCCGAACCGCCCGTCGCGACCTCGCTCACGAACGATGTTGTCCAACCCTGCGCGATCAATCGGTCGCGCGGCCCATACCCGGTGTAGTACGGAAGGCCCGCGGTCTCGTAGTGACCGAGGATGCTGTTCGCGCTGTTGTAGTTCGCGTGGTTCTGCGCAGCCTGCACCAGTCGCGGGTCAGACGGTACGGTCGGCGAACCGATCGCAGCGCGGAACTGGTTGGTGAGCAGGAGCATGTCGTTGGCCGACGCCTCCGCAGTCGTCGCGAGCGGCATCGCCACGAGAGCCAGGCTCACCGGAAGGCTCACGAGAGCGCTGAGAAGTGCGGCGCGCGCGAAATCCCACCTCATCGCATTTAGTGAACGGGGTACACGCTCGCGCCGTTATGTCAGGGCGGTAACAGCGGGATCTTTGTAACGAAGACAGACATTCCTGTGGCAGCGCCGCCCGCCCGCGGCGCCCCACGTAGTCAATGTGGCCTAGTGCTTCTTCTTTGCGGCCTTCTTCTTCTTCGGCATGTCGGTGATCACCTCCTCCCGTCCGCGAACTTTGGAAGCGCGACCGTGAAAGGAAGCGCCGCGCTTTTTTGACGCGGTACTCGCATTGTC
>VBGU01000279.1 GCA_005881085.1 Chloroflexota bacterium
CGAGAAAACGATGCTCCGGACGGCGGTCGTTCCGGATCCCACCGCGATAGCCGTAGCGCACGACGTGGTCCGTCCCTATCGGTGGCTGCCCGAGGTCGCGTACTGGCCGACCGACGCGCTCTCGGCTGCGCTCCTGCCGGTCCCCCTCCGCAATGCCTTCGGATTCCGTTTCGGCACTTCGCAGCGCATGTTCTATCGCGCGGCGATCGTCGCCATCCGGGCGCTGCGTCTCCTGTTGCCGGAGTGGCTGACCGTCGTGCCGCAGGCGCGTCGCTTCGAGAAGGCGATGAGCGAGCGCCGCGAGGCCGCGTGAGGCTGGTCGGCGCGATGGTCCTCGCGATCGTCATCGGATCCTGCGGCCAGGGCGCCGCACCAACTCCGGCGCCCGCGGCGAATGTCCCGTGCGGTCCAAGCGAGATCCTCACGCGCCACGAGCACGCCCACCTCACGATCCTCGTCCGCGGTCAGATCAAGACCGTGCCCGCATTGATCGGCATCACCGCGACGCAGATCTGCTGGCTGCACACACACGACACGAGCGGGATCATCCACATCGAGGCCGGTGACAACCGCACGTTCACGCTTGGCGACCTCTTCGCGGTATGGCGCCAGCCGCTCGGTGCGACCGTGATCGACGGTGACCGCGTGGGGAGCGGCGAATCCATTCAGGCGACGGTGAATCAGCAGCCCTACACGGGAGGGCCGGAAACGATCGTGCTCAAAGAGCACGAGGACATCGTTCTTCAGCTCGGGCCGCCTTTCTTGACGGTCCAGCCGTACGTCTGGCCGCCGGGGTACTAGCGGTCCGCGGGTAAGCACCGGAATTGAGTACCGGGTAAGCCCTTTCCCCGATTCGAAACATCCTGCTGCCGTGAGACCTTTCCTGTCGTGAGCGACATCGGGAGGTTGAGGTCAACATGAAGATCTCAGGCACGACACTCGCGGTACTTGGCGCCGTCGGAGTCATCGCGCTCGGTGCATTCACGCTGTTCGGCCTCGTCGGAACGGTCGAGACGGGACATGTCGGAATCCTCACGCGGTCGGGCGTCGCCGCCGATTCCCCGGTGATGCCCGGGATGTATCGGCTTGGGCTCGGCGAGTCGATCACGCTGTTCGACACTCGCGTCCAGCGGCTCGATTACCAGGGGTCGGCTGCTTCGAAGGACCTTCAGGAAGTCGTCGGCGTGATCTCCCTCAACTTCCGAGTCGATGCGGCTGACGTGCCCAAAATCTTCACGACCATCGGCGTCGACTACCGACAACGGGTCATCGAGCCAGCTGTACAGGAGACGTTCAAAGCCACCATGGCCCAATTCACGTCGAGCGAGCTGATCACCCAGCGCGACGCGGTCAAGCGCGTAGCACAGGACCTTCTCAGCGGGCGCCTAGGACGGTTCGGCATCGCTGTCGAGGAGCTCAACGTGCTCGACTTCCGGTTCTCCCAGGAGTTCAAGAACGCGATCGAGGCCGCGAACGCCGCGAAGCAAGCCGTGGTCGAGGAGGAGCAGAAGCTCCGCAGCGCGCAAATCCAGGCCCAACAGCGGGTCGCCGTCGCGAAAGCCGAGGCCGAGGCCACCCTCACACGCGCGGAAGCCGAGGCGAGCGCCAACAAAACGATCCGGACGACGCTCACGCCCGAGGTGCTCGAGTACCTCGCTCTCCTCAAGTGGGACGGGAAGCTCCCGCAGTCGACGAACGGAGCCGTGCCGTTCCTAGACCTGGTAAAGCGGTGACCGGGCCTCAGGCCCCGGGCGGGTTCCCGCTCGGGTCGAGCGACACGAAGTAGCTGTCGCACGCCATCTCGATGAGATCCGGCGTGAGCTGCGCGGGTCGACCGAGGAACCGCGCCGTGTCGATCAGCTGCTCGACGATGTCGCGCGGATGGCAGCTCCGCAGTCCGAGGTTCTTCTTGCGGTAGTGCGCCAGGATCTGGCTCATCGCCTCGGTCTTGTAGTCGATGTTCTTGCGCGTGCAGATGCGCTTGAAGATCTCGTCGTACTGCTCGACAGACGGCGCCTCGATGCCGATCTTGTAGCGGATGCGGCGGAGGAACGCCTCGTCGACGAGGTCGGCCGGGTCGAGGTTCGTCGAGAAGATGATGAGCATGTCGAATGGGATCTCGATCTTCTTGCCGGTGTGCAGCGTGAGGTAGTCGACACGCTTCTCGAGCGGGACGATCCACCGGTTGAGGAGGTCCTTCGGCGAGACGCGCTGCCGGCCAAAGTCATCGACCATGAAGATGCCGCCGTTCGCCTTCATCTGGAACGGCGCCTCGTAGAACTTCGAGGTCTCGTCGTAGATGAGGTCGAGCGTCTCGAGCGTCAGCTCGCCGCCCGTCATGACGATCGGCCGCTTTGAGACGACCCAGCGGTGGTCGAAGCGCAGGCGCTCGGCGACGACGGGATCGAGCGCGACACGGTGATAGACCTGGTCGTAGACCTTCACGACCTGCTGGTCGACCTCGACGGCGTACGGAAGAACGACGTCGCCCTTCATCAGGGTCGCGAGAACCTCGGCGATGCTCGTCTTGCCGTTGCCCGG
>VBGU01000280.1 GCA_005881085.1 Chloroflexota bacterium
TCAACCAGGTCGATCTCGCTTGATGGGAGGAAGGCGCTGCGGTGCACTTCTAGTCCAGGGTCACGGTCTCGCGCCAGGTCGGAATCTTCGTGACGAATCCGAGATTCTTGATCTTCGGTTCGATCGCGAGCTCCGCGGCAGGATCGCCGTGCACCACGAAGACCGTTTTCGGGAAGCCCGGGTCGCCGAGGCGCTTTCCTTTCGCGAACCAGCCGATCCATTCCAGGAGCTGCGGCTCGTCGGCGTGGGCCGAGAATCCGTCGAGCGACCGCACGCGGCAGCGCACATCGCAGAGCTGACCGTCGATGGTCGCCTGCTTCAGTCCTTGCTGGAGATACGATCCGAGCGTGCCCTCGCCCTGATAGCCGACGAAGAGAAGCGTCGCGGTCGGGTCGTCGATGAGATCGCGCAGGTGGCTCAGCACGCGCCCGCCGGTGAGCATCCCGTTTGACGCGACGATCATGTAGGGCCTCGCCGTGTCCTTGATCGCGCGCGACTGCGCGACGTCGTTCGTGACGGTCGCACCGGGGTAGTCCAAGGGATCGTCCTTGCGCGAAAGGAGCGCGCGCATCTCCTCGTCGAAGTACTCGGGATGACGCCGGTATATGTCGGTCGCCTTCGAGGCCATCGGCGAGTCGAGGAAAAGCGGCAGCTGCGGGATGCGTTTCGCCGCGAGCAGGCGGTCCAGCTCCCAGACCAAGTCCTGCGTCCGGCCCACCGCGAACGACGGAACGAGCAGGACGCCGCCGGCGTCGTGCACCGCGTTGACGGTCTCTGCGAGGACCGCAACAGCCTGCGCCTCGGGCTCGTGCTCGCGCCCGCCGTACGTCGACTCGATGAGCACGTAATCGGCATCGGTGAGGACCGTTGGGTCGCGAATGATCGCCGTATGCCGCCGCCCGAGATCGCCTGAAAACACCAGCGTCCGACCGCCCGCGCGCACGATGATGATCGCCGACCCGAGGATGTGACCGGCATCGACGAACCGCGCGGTTACGCCCTTCGCGACCTCGAATTCGGTGTCGTACGTGGTTGCCTTGAAGTGACGGAGCGCGGCGAGCGTTTCAGCCTCCGTGTAGAGCGGCTCGTCGATCTCGACCGCGACTTCCGGGCCTGCCGCGCGCAGATCCGCCTCGGCGTCGCGCGGGAGGTGATGGTGGTGACGCTCTCGCCGCGCCGCGCGCTTGGCGAACTCGGTCTGCAGCTTCGCCGCGTCGAGAAGCACGAGACCGGCGAGCTCCACCGTGCCGGCCGTCATATGGATGAGCCCGTCGAAGCCGTTCGCGACGAGATGCGGGATCAGCCCGCAGTGGTCCAGGTGCGCGTGCGTAAGAAGCAGGGCGTCGATCTCGCGCGGGTCGTACGCGAACGGGAGGCGGTTGCGTACGGTCTCGTTCGGACTCCCTTGGAACATCCCGCAATCGATGAGCACCCGCGCGTCGCCCGTGTCGAGGAGGTACTGCGAGCCGGTGACCGTGGTCGCGCCTCCCAGGAAGGAAAGCTGCATGCGCGGCTATTCTGGCCGCTTCCATGTTTGGACCCCTGCTCCGAGGAGACAAAATCACGCTCCGTCCCGCACGTGAAAACGATGCGGAGCATTTCGTGCGTTGGTTCGCAGACATGGAGGTCACGCGGTTCCTCGCGAGACGCATGGCGATCACGCTCGAGCAGGAGCAGGAGTTCCTGAAGAAGGTCGGCGAATCGAAGGACGACGTCTGGTGGGTCATCGAGGCGGACGGCAAGGCGATCGGCGCGACCGGGATCCACGGGATCAACTGGCTCGACGCGAACGGCCACACCGGAATCGTGATGGGCGAGAAAGCGTCGTGGCGCAAGGGCTACGCGACCGAGGCGATGCGGCGTCGCACCCGTTACGCCTTCCGTGAGCTCAACCTTCACAAGCTCATGACCGAGGTCGACACCGAAAATGAAGCAAGCAGGAAAGCCCTCGAACGCAATGGGTACCGGACGGTCGGAGTCAGCCGCGAGCAGAGCTTTCGCGGGGGAAAGTGGAGGGATCGCTGGCTCGGCGAGGTCCTTCGCGACGATTGGGAGAAAAAGCAGGCCTGACACCCGCCTGCGACCGTTCAAACGAGCGGTGCTCTGATAGCCTCGCGCTGCGGGAAGGGGCGCGTTGAAGAAGGTACTTGTCGTTTTCCTCTTGATCGTCGCGGGAGTGGGGGCGTTTCTCTATTTCCCTCGCGGCGGCGCGAGCACGTCCGCGCAGAGCGCGGCGACTCTCGCGATCTTGAACACCGCGATCGAAGGAGCGCGTGCGGGTGCGGCGTTCGCGCCGGCGCTCGATGGCGAGATCTACGCGACTGGAGATCTGGTCCGCGCGAACGTCGAGGGCCGCGCGGTCCTCACGTTCTTCGACGGATCCTCATTGTCGGTCGATCCAGGCTCGCAGGTGAAGGTCGTCGCGCTGAATCGCGTCTCGACCGACGGCATCCAGGTGACCATCGAGCAATCGCTCGGGCGGTCCTGGCAATCGGTGCAGAAGCTCAAGACACCGGACTCGCGCTACGAAGTGCGGACGCCGAGCACGAGCGCGGTCGTCCGCGGCACCGGGTTCCTCACCTTCGTCCAGCAGCTCACGACCGGCGGAACGCAGACGACCTACCAGGTCGACGAAGGCACGCTGCAGGTGAACGCGACGGCGGGCGGCACCGTGAGCGTTCCGGCCGGTACGCAGGTCACGATCGCCGAGGGCGCGCAGGCGCCGGCGAACGCGACGCCGATTCCACCGTCGCCGCGCCTCGAGATCACCAGCACGGGCGGCCTCGGCTTCCTCGTCGTGGCGCCGACCGGTCAGGTCTGCGGGCCGACGGGGAGCAAGGCCGAGATCTTCGGCTGCGTGGTCGGCCCCGATAAGGTCAGCGTCCGCGAGCCCGCGGCGGGCCGTTGGGGACTCGTCATGACCTCTACGGGCGCGGTGCCGCTCGGGACGCTCAGCGTCGACGGCTTCATCGGAACAGCGCGCAACGCCGGGCGCACGACGGGGCGTCCATACGCCGCCGGGGACATGGTCCGGACCGGCCTCACTCTTACGCCTGGTCCGCCGCTCGGGCTCTCCGCGTTCGAGCCGCCGACGCTCGTGACGAGCGTCTGCGCCGCCGCGGCGACGGGCCGCGTCTTCGCGTCTGGGCCGGTCGAGGGCCGTGCCGACTCGATCAGGACCTTCGCTCGTGACAACAAGGCGACAGCGGTCTCGCTGGTGTTCACCGAAGCCGAGCTGAACCAGGCCGTGAATCAGAACGCC